>DASVJK010000033.1:0-3506 GCA_036385955.1 Chthoniobacterales bacterium
ATAATCCACATGGTTATTAGCAGAGCCGGCCGTCCGCCGATTCGGCCTGCGTACTAGCGGAGGAGAGGGCTGAATGTCGATTCAAAAATAGCGCGTGGCGTGAGGAGCCTGATTTAGCTCAGGAACACTTCATCGACGTAACACCACGTCCAATCTTCACCCGGCTGAAAAGATCGAACAATCGGATGCGCGGTGGCGTGAAAATGTTGCGGCGCGTGACGTGCGTTTCGGCGAGCATTTCGTGGAAATCTACGCGGAAACGGGCGAGGGGAGGCTCACGGTCGACTACGGCCGCTTGCACGAGACGGAGCCGGCTGCTCTTTGACCGTGAACGAACCCGCCGTTACTCGTCGTCGTCGTCCGTCTTCTTTTCCTTGCCTTTTTTGTCCGCTTTATCGGCGATTGGTTTCACTTGGACGTTTATCCCTACCAGCTTCCAGCTCTCATCCTCATAGACATACTTGAGTTCGAAAAAGACCTTGCTCGGCTGCGTCGGGTAAGAACCCTTTATCACCAGAAGCCCGTCTTCGTTCACGGCCGGGGTCCCTTCAAAGGCCGGCTCCAGCTTGGCGATTGGCGCGATGTTTATTTTCTTGTCGATGAATGACTGGAAGATCTCCAGCAGTTTTTCGGGAGTAGCCTCCTTCTGCCAGAGTTTTGCCGTGTGGCCGTAAAAGTTTTCGAAGCTCTCCGTTTGGATGGCAACGTTGAACAGAAGAAGGGAATCGAGTACGAGCGTCTTGAGTTCTTTATCTGTCGGTACCTGGCCCGCGTTCTCCACGAACGGGATAGCCTGTACATTGATGCCCAGGAGCTTCCAGGCCGACGACTCGTAAATATAGGTGAGCTTGAACGTGACCTTATTTGGTTGTGTCGGGTAATGACCTTTCAGGACGAGAAGGCCATCGCTGTCGATCGCCGGCGGGATGTCGAAAACCGGTTCGGACTTTGCGATATTCGAGATGTCGTAGCCTTTGTCGATAAACGCTTGAAACGCCGCGGTGAATTTCTCGAGCGGGAATTGCTTGCGAAACTGGGGCGAGAGCCGCTCTTCGTGGAATTTAGCGAAGCTCTTCTCCTGCACAGCCTTGTTGAAGGCGAAGAGCGAATCGAACGCGAGCGCCTTCAGTTCTTTGTCTTTTGGCAGCTTCGGAGTCTCCCCATGGAGGACAAGTGGGATGAAAAGGAGCGAGAGTATGAGTAGTTTGCGCATCGTCACGGAAACTGTGTGGATACTCCCGCGCCGTCAACGTCTTTGTTCTCCGTTGGCCTCGCTCCGATGCCGTAGCGGCTTTGGCGAGCAGGAGGCTGACATGAAAAACATTGAGCGGTCGGGCGAGCGGGGGCCCGCTCCATTCAAACCCACCTTAATCTCTCTCCGAGCTGGCATGGGATCGGCTGCAATTGACGTGCTTCTCCGCTAGTGGGCGTGATTTTTTTTCAACGATATCGAGCCAAACGGGCGAAAGAGATCGAGCCGCGAGCGGTTGAGCCTCCCCCTTTGCCGAGGAGGAGAAGACCAAGACGACGGACACGGTCAAGCCCATTCAAGTTAACGACGAGCAATATGCGCTCTTAAACACGTGCGCTGCGCCCGAGAGTCGCGCGTGTTCTCAAAGATCTCCAAGTTGACGTGCCCGGGTCGAACGTTCCCGCCGTCGTTGGCGGGAACAGTCAGTCACCTCCTGCGAATCCCAGCACTGTCTCTCCCGATCAACCGCCGGGCACTCCGATTGTCTAAGGGAAGCCGCTTGCGTGGGTGAGACTCTGCTTTGCGATTTTCGTTGCATCCCGCGCGATGAATATCAGCTTGGTGTCCTTTATCACCACTATCTCTATGCAATCACGCCTCATACTTGTCCTGTCCCTGTTTGCTTCCTGCCAATTGTCGATCTTGCCAGCTCCGGCGCAGAACTTGCCGAACACGAGCCGTCTCCTCCGGTTTCCGGCCACCAACGATCGGCAAATCGTTTTTTGCTACGCGGGCGAACTTTACACGGTGCCCAAAGACGGCGGCACCGCACGGCGGCTGACCAGCGGGCCGGGCTACAGCTCGTTCCCGCGTTTCTCGGCGGATGGCTCGCAGCTCGCGTTCACTTCGCAGTACGACGGCAACACCGAGGTCTACGTGATGCCAGGTGAAGGCGGCGTGCCGAAGCGCCTCACCACTACAGCGACACTGGGGCGCGACGATATTTCGGACCGGATGGGCCCGAACAACATCGTGATGACGTGGGAAAACACGAAGCCGCTGGTCGTGTTCCGCTCCCGGAAAAAGTCGTTCAACTCCTTCCTCGGTGAACTCTACACCGTGGGCCTGGACGCGGAGCTCCCACAGCAGTTGCCGCTACCGCGCGGCGGGTTTGCTTCGTTCTCGCCTGATGATTCGAAGATGGCGTTCAACCGCGTCTTCCGCGAGTTCCGCACCTGGAAACATTATCGCGGCGGCATGGCGGATGACGTCTGGATTTATGATTTCAAAACCGGCACGACGCAGAACCTGACCAACAACGAGGCGCAGGATATCTGCCCGATGTGGGGACCGGACAACCGCATCTATTTTCTCTCCGACCGCGACGGCCGAATGAATCTTTTCTCGACCGACCTGACCGGCAAGGACACCAAACAACTCACCAGCTTCAAGGATTTCGACATCAAATTTCCCTCGATCGGCAAGGAAGCGATTGTCTTCGAACAGGCGGGCTATATCTGGCGTTACGATCTCGCGAACGGCAAGGCGGTGCCTGTGCCGATCGAGATCAAGGAGGATTTCGCTTCCGGCCGGTCCGCGTTCATCGACGCCTCGAAAAACATCCAGTCGGTCAGCACCGCGCCGGATGCCCAGCGCGTCATCGCGGTTGCGCGCGGCGATCTTTTCTCTGTGCCGATGAAAGAAGGCACGGCGCGCAACTTCACCAAAACCTCGAATGCGCACGAGCGCGACGCGGTCTGGTCGCCTGACGGCAAATGGATCGCCTACAACTCCGACGCGACCGGCGAGAACGAGCTTTACGTCCGCTCCCAGGACGGCAAAGGCCAGCCGCAACAGGTCACCAGCAACGCCGACACCTATTACTATCAAGCCATCTGGTCGCCCGACAGCAAGAAGCTGCTTTGGAGCGATCGGCTGCAACGGCTGCGTTACATCGATGTCGCGAGCAAAGCGGTCACGCCAGTCGATCAGGATAAGTTCGGTGAGATTCGCGCTTACAATTGGTCGCCCGACAGTCAGTGGATCACCTGGGCGCGGTCGGAAGAGAACGAACTGGACAAAGTTTATCTCTTTTCCGTCGCGAATAAAAAGCCGGTGGCGGTGACGGACGATTGGTATTCGGCCGGCAATCCGGTCTTTAGCGACGACGGAAAATATCTTCTACTCACTTCGGGCCGCGATTTCAAACCGACGTTTGGAGAAACGGATTTTTCCAACGTTTATCGCGATCTGGAGCGCGTCTATTTGGTGACGCTCGCCAAAGAAACCGAATCGCCGCTGGCGCCGCGCAGCG
>DASVJK010000034.1:0-6325 GCA_036385955.1 Chthoniobacterales bacterium
AATCCGTGGCCTAGGAATCTCCATGGCAAACACCCAAGACATGCGGCGCCGGATCAAATCGATCCGCAATATTGGCCAGCTCACAAAAGCCATGCAGATGGTTGCCGCTTCGAAGATGCGCAAGGCGCAGAATGTCGCGCTAGCGGGCCGGCCGTATTCCACCCTGATGAATCGCGTTCTCGTTTCGCTGCAACAGCGCACAGATTCGAAGCTTCATCCTCTCCTGCAAATCCGCGAAGTGAAGAAAGAGCTCGTCGTCGTCATTAGCACGGACAAGGGACTCGCGGGCGCGCTGAACACGAACCTCCTGCGCGAGGCCGCCAACTTCGATCCAAACAAAACGAGCTACGTTGTTTCCGGGCGCAAAGCTCGTCAATTTCTCGCCCGCACGCGCCGCGAGATGATGGCTGACTTCGAGCTGAAAGACGCGCCCTCATTTTCGGAAACAAAGGAGATCGGAAAGTTCTGCGTGGAGAAATTTCTGAGCGGCGAAGTCGATAAAGTTTCCGTGCTCTACACGCATTTCATTAACACCGTCAACCAGAAGCCAGTCGTAAGAACGCTGCTTCCGATTTCCAGTTTCGAGTTGCCGCAAGCGCCGACAGAGGGCGCGACACCGCAAGAGAGCACCGACCCGATGATCGGTTACCTCTTCGAACCGACGCCGGAGGGTGTGCTCGATGTGATGCTGCCGTATTATCTCCATTATCAAGTTTTCCAGATGATCCTGGACGCGCGCGCGTCGGAGCATAGCGCGCGCATGGTCGCAATGAAGAACGCGACCGATAACGCGAAGCAGTTCATCAAGGATCTCACTCTCGAATACAACAAGATGCGGCAGGCCAGCATCACGACGGAGCTGCTCGAAATCTCGACCGCCCAAATGGCGGTCGGCGCCTAGACAAATTTATGAATAAAGGAAAGATCGTTCAGGTCATCGGTCCCGTAGTGGACGTGGAATTTAAGAGCACGGCCGAGTTGCCGCGCATCTATAATGCGCTCGAGCTCGAATACGAGGTCAACGGCAACCCGACCAAGCTCACACTCGAAGTGCAGCAACATCTCGGTGAAAACTGGGTGCGTTCGATCGCCATGTCGTCGACCGAGGGCTTGAAGCGCGGCATGCCAGTCAACGACACCGGCAGCCCGATCACCGTTCCGGTGGGCGAGGGGACTCTTGGCCGGATCTTTAATGTGACCGGCGATCCCGTCGATAATCGCGGCCCTGTCACTTACACGAAGCGTTACCCAATCCATCGCAAGGCGCCGGAACTGACCGATCAAGACACCGGCTCCACGATTCTCGAGACAGGCATCAAAGTCATCGACTTGATCTGCCCGTTCACGAAGGGCGGAAAAGTCGGCGCATTCGGCGGCGCAGGCGTTGGCAAAACCGTCGTTATCCTCGAGTTGATCAACAACATCGCGAAAGGGCACGGTGGGTTCTCCGTCTTCGCCGGCGTCGGCGAGCGAACGCGTGAAGGCAACGATCTCTACACAGAAATGAGCGAGGCCGGCGTCATCAATCAAAAGGACCTGAGCAAATCAAAAGTCGCGCTCGTTTATGGGCAGATGAACGAGCCTCCCGGCGCGCGTCTCCGCGTCGCGCTCTCCGCGTTGGCGATGACAGAGTATTTCCGCGACGAACGCAACCAGGACGTTTTGTTGTTCATCGACAACATCTTCCGTTTCTCGCAAGCTGGGTCGGAAGTGTCGGCGTTGCTTGGACGTACGCCATCCGCGGTCGGTTATCAGCCGACACTCGCGGCGGAAATGGGCGATTTGCAGGAGCGCATCACTTCGACAAAGAAAGGCTCAATTACTTCGGTGCAGGCGGTCTACGTCCCGGCAGACGATCTAACTGACCCTGCCCCGGCGAACACATTCGCGCATTTGGATTCGACGATCGTGCTCGAGCGCTCAATCGCCGAACTCGGCATCTATCCGGCGGTCGATCCGCTCGCCTCGACATCGAAGTCGCTCGCGCCCGATGTTGTCGGCGAAGAGCACTACGCAGTTGCTCGCGGCGTGCAGAAAGTGTTGCAGCGCTACCGCGATCTCCAGGACATCATCGCGATTCTCGGCATGGACGAATTGAGTCCAGAGGACAAACTCTCCGTTTTGCGCGCACGCAAGATTCAGCGCTTCCTCAGCCAGCCGTTCCACGTCGCCGAAGTCTTCACCGGCACGAAGGGTGAATATGTTTCGATCGCGGAGACCGTGCGCGGGTTTAAGGAAATCCTCGATGGCAAACATGATGAAGTTCCCGAACAGAACTTCTACATGAAGGGCGGCATCGATATGATCCAGGAGTGACGAATGCCGAAGTTCGAATGTCGAATGATGACCACTGAGCTATGGCGACGTTAAAGCTGGAAATCGTTACGCCGGAGACAACGGCGTACGCTGCGGACGTGGAGATGGTCACTCTGCCGGGCGCGGAGGGCGAGCTCGGCGTTTATCCAAATCACGTTCCGCTGCTGACGACCTTGAACCCGGGCGAACTGCGCGTGCTCAAAGGTGGCAAGGAAACTTTCCTGGCCATCGGAGAAGGCTTCGTCGAGATCACGGGTAATTCCGTTTCGGTGTTGACCGACATGGCGCTCGAGCCTGCGGTGATCGACGAGCATGCGGCGGAAGCCGCCGTGGCGCGAGCGCAAGCGGCGATGAAAGAAGATCTCGGATCGGAAGAAATCGCGGCGGTTCAAGCTTCCTTGCAGAAGGCGCTGGCGCAGTTGCACGTCAAGCGTCGCCGCCGCGGTTAAGCGTAGCGGCGCTTGTGTCAAACGCCGCTCCCCCGTTAGTCTCGCCTCGTGGAAGTTCCAGACGCGCTCGGGATCATCGCCGGCAACGGAGTCTATCCGCGACTTCTTGCTGATGCTGCCCGGCGCGGCGGGGTAAGAAGAATCGTCGCGGCGGCCTTCACGGACGAAACCGACGATCGCCTGACGAGCAAAGTGGATGAAATCCATTGGATGCGCGTCGGCCAATTGGGGAAATTGATCGCCTCCTTCCGGACGGCGGGAGTCGCGCAAGCAATCATGGCGGGGCAGATCGCGCCGAAGAATCTCTTCGATCTGCGACCGGACTGGAAGACGCTGCTGCTGCTGGCGCGACTAAAACGCCGCAACGCCGAATCCATCTTTGCCGCGATCGGCGACGAGCTTGCGCGCGGGGGCATCGCGCTCCTGCCCGCGACTTCTTTCCTCGAAGATTGCCTGCTGCCCGAGGGTATCATCGCTGGCCGGAAACCGACCCGACGCGAAGAGGACGATATCGATTTCGGCTTCGAAATCGCGAGGGAAATCAGCCGCCTCGATATCGGCCAGACGGTCATCGTGAAAAATGGAACGGTCTTGGCGGTCGAAGGTTTCGAAGGAACGAATGAGACGATCAAACGTGGCGGCCTCCTTGGAGGCAAGAACGCAGTCATGGTGAAAGTCGCGAAACCAAATCAAGATATGCGATTCGACGTGCCGGTGATCGGCCTCGGAACAATCGATCTGGCGGCGGCGGCGCATTTGCGCGTCATCGCCGTCGAAGCGGGCCGCACACTTTTGCTCGAAAAGGAGGCAGTTATCGAATCAGCATCGCGTTCGAATATCTCGATCGTCGCACGGTGAAACAGCCTCAAAGAGCGGCGGTTTCCCAACCGCCCTTCGTTGTTATTCGCGGCTCCGCCGCGTCCCGAGTCTTTGCATGACGAAACGTTTCATCCCGGCCGCGAAGCCCGAGCAATATCGAACTGGCCGCGCCCCATTCGTTAGGTGCGGCGTTACGACCAGGTTCCCAGCTTGATCCATCCTCGCATACCGCTTCTTGATGGAGAGCAACTCCGGCCTCGACGTTGGAATGATGGCCAGCGCATCAAAAATCGGCCCGCCGTTTGTCTTGACGAAATGCGTCCAGAACCAGAGCCAGATCCTGCTCTGGCGTGAAAGATAATTGCCTGCGCCGCCGCTTCTCGAGAGTTGGCGTAAATCCTCCCCATCGACCAGAAGGTGTGAACCGGTCGCGATCGGGATCAGCGTAAGCGGAATGTTCGAACGCAGCACCGCCCCTATCGCCGCCGAATCCTTGAATACATTTGCGTCGTGAATGTGGAAGGATCGGGTTGGGCCGAAGGCAAGGCTCGCTCCCGGCGCTTGGCCGCCAACAAGAACGACTCGCTCGATTCGATTTGCCACTTTCGGGTGAAGCTGCAGGAAAGTGGCAAGATTGGTTAGCGGTCCAAGCGCGATGTAAGTGACCTTCCGTTTTTGTAATATGGCTGCCAACGCGTCACTCGCACCGCTTCGGCGACCAAGATCGGACGCCGATCCTGCACCGGCGAAGACATGGTCAACCGTCAGGCCTGCGGAGCGACCGAACCGCTGGACCAGATCGCGCGCGGCGCGTGTGGTCTGGCCGAGCGGAGCATTCCCGTACGTCGTGCTCAGACCCGCGATGCGAATTTCGGGCGAATTAAAAGCGAGCACGAGCGCGAAGGCATCATCCACTTCACGAATAGGCGAGCCGATGGAAACATCGGTGTCGATCCAAACTGTTGCCGCATGGGTACCGCGGGCCAGGCAGAGGATGGCGATGAAGACGCAAAGTTTGCGCATTCCAGAACTTACCCGTTGCAAACCACAAGTCGGCACTCGAAAATCAAAAATCCTTGCGGCGTCTTAGGGAATCCCAATCAATGTCTTCCGCTCCAATGACCTCCGCCGAATTCGGCGCCGCGAATCGAAACTGTCGCGCGGCTCTTGTGCTCATTACCTTCCTGAGCCTGGGTGTTCTTAGCGGGTGTGGGGGTGGTTGGCAGCCTGACCGCGACGTGCGCCAGGATCAAACCCGACCTGGCATTGAAGGGAGTGGGTTGAACGGCCCCATGGAGGATTCCAGAACGCATTTGTAGTCGGTAGCCGGGTGGTTTGTTATTGAAGTTGCCGGCTGCCGTATTGTACGATCTCTGACATGAGGCCCTTATTGCTTTTCATCGCGGTCACCTGCGGACTTTTGCTGCCTGGTTGCGCATCGGGGCCGGATGATCCGGATCAAGTCAAATTGGGACCGAGCATCAAAGAACAACGGCAAGAGGCGCGTCAGAAAGAAGATTTTGCGCGCGATCTTCCCGCGCCACGTCCCTAGCCAAAAATCGTGATCGCTTCGGGCGGACGCTTCGAGGCTGAAGTTTCAGCATTCTGAAACTTACCCGTTGCAAATCGGGAACCGGCACTCGAAAATCAAGATTCTCACGGGGTCTTAGCTCAGTTGGTAGAGCACCGCAATGGCATTGCGGGGGTCAGGGGTTCGAATCCCCTAGGCTCCACGGTTTCGACCTAACGAGAGGTGGAGCTTTGCACCGCTTTCGGCGTTGCGAACGATTTGATTCAGTTCAAAGGCCCCGGCCAGAATCAGGGCGACGGGGAAGGCGAGGATAATCGCCGTGACAAAAACCTTCATCACCCACGCGGGCGCTTCGAACGTCGGAAACAGAATCGAGGCAGCCTGGATCAGCAGCCACGCGATCACAGCGATGCAAGCTTCGCTGTATCTAATTTGGCCAGTCTGCCAATCCGAAAATCCGCGACGAAGATTAATGACCCCTAGAACGGAAACGGTTGTCGCTGGATCTTCTTTTAGAGCGCACTCGGTGCGCGGTCGGTCTCAGCCAATAGTTCTTCAATTTCGGATGCGAACCCTCGGTTTCTTGCCTTGCTTCATCTCTTTTAGCTTAATGCAAACGACGGTGAGCCAGGTGATGTCGAAAGCATTGCCGAGAGGCTCGTCATCTTGGTGGCTCATGCTGCTGTAGGTGTCGTCGATACCCACCGCCCAGATTTCTTCGCCAGCCTGCTTGAGCGCGGTGACGACATCTGAGCCATCCATGCCCTTAGCCTGTTCTTTGAACAAGTCCCATAGCTTGTCCCGAAAAGGAGAAACCGCATCACGCCGGGTTTTCCGAGATTTCTTCACCTTGCATCCTCGCATTTTGCCCCCGGTTTTCAAGAACCAGCCGCACGGGGCCTGGTGGCCATCAATACATGCTGCCAACAGTTTGACCACTAATCGCGCGAGGTTTTGTGGGCAGCCGCAGAAACGCACCCGCGATGGAATAGGTCGCGATACCCGACGGATCGTCATCGGCCGCGCCGGTAATTAGGCCGGGACCGAGAACCGAGAAGAAGCGCTTGATAAAATTCTGCCGCGTCCGTCCTCGTTTTCCCTTCGCCATCCGGGGAGACGTAACGGAATTGCCCTCGCGGGGCAACCGAACAATATCTTCAAGCCACAAGGATCCTTACGCACCAACGGCTTTACGTTCGTGAATGCGAGT
>DASVJK010000035.1:0-2245 GCA_036385955.1 Chthoniobacterales bacterium
AGGTGACCACGTTGATCACGAATTCTCCGGTCTCGCGAATATTCCGCAGCGTGTCTTTTGCTTCTCCGCCGGGCTCTCCGGCGGGCTCTCCTGCCGCTGCTCCCGATTTCTTCGGCGAGCGCATCGACGGCGCAAACGCCAGCAGCGGAGGCTCGGCGCATACGGCGTTGAAAAACGAAAAGGGCGCCAGGTTGGGTTGTCCGGAAGCGCTGAGGCTCGAGACCCACGCGATCGGCCGCGGCGCAACGGCGCTGAGAAGAATGTTATAGACCTCGCGGTGCGCAAGGTGAGAAGGGGTCACATCCATGACTTCGAGTATATCGAAGCACTCTTTCGGTCTTCGGTCAGTCCTTCGCGCCAAACACTTCTTTTGCGGCGACCACCGTGTTGCAGTGAATGGTGATTGTGTCTTCGAGCTTCAGGGCGTAGCCGCCGGCGAGTGTGACCATCACGGGGATGCGCTCGGCCTTGGCGATTTGGAACACGAGAGCATCTCGCTCCTTCAATCCCTCAATCGTCAACGACAATCCGCCGAGCTGATCTTCGCGATAAGGATCGGCTCCGGCGAGGTAACAGATGAGTTCCGGCTTGAGCTTGCTCAATCCCAAGCTGAGGGCGTCGCCGAGGCACGCCAGATATTCGCCGTCGCCCATCTCGTCGGGCAAATTCATGTCAAGCGACGAAGGGGGCTTAAACACCGGGTAGTTGTTTT
Source organism: Chthoniobacterales bacterium (assembly GCA_036385955.1). GTDB lineage: Bacteria > Verrucomicrobiota > Verrucomicrobiia > Chthoniobacterales > UBA10450 > AV80. Next base: position 713 of record DASVJK010000035.1, read on the forward strand.
GCTGATGGAGCGAGATGGTGAAAACGTCCTCGGCGTGGCTGCTGCGCGGCCTGGTCCCGTGCAGGGCCGGGCGCGCGGTGTTGTGCGCGGGATTGAGAACAGGGGCAAACGTCGAGGGCAGCCGATCGCCGGGGACGCGCGTGCCGGCAAAAATCACGGCGGTGCCATTGCCCTGATGCACGTCGCAATCGACAGTCATCGCGGTGCGAATCTTGTCGTCCCGCTGCATGCGGCGGATGGCGATGGCCACGTCGTGGATCACGCAGAAGCCTTCGCCGTGATCGGGGAACGCGTGATGGAATCCTCCGCCGAGGCTGATCGCCACGCCGTCGTTGAGGGCATGATCGGCGGCCAAAATGGAGCCGCCCGCGGCGAGCCAGAAGGCGCGCACTAACTCTGGCGAGTACGGGACTTCGAGCTCTAACTCTTCGCGCGCGCTGAGCGTGCCCGTCTTCAATTTCTCCACATACTGCGGAGTGTGCACGAGCAGCACATCCTGGTCGGTGGCCAGACGAGGAGTGACAAAATCGGAAGGCTCGGCAATTCCAGACGCGAGCAGCCGGTCATGAATGCACTTGTACTTTTCGGAGGGAAAAACATGGGAGCCGATGGGCAGGTAATAGTCGTCGCTGTAGACGAGCTTGAAGGGCAGCATGCAGCACTCAGCATTCAGCACTCATCGGGGCGGCGCCGAAAACTCCTTGATCATACGCGATTACCCGAGATTTGGAAGAACGTCGTTCGCGGTTTGCTATTCGTCGTTCGCTATTCGCGGCGCGATCATCGCGCTTGGCTTCGAGTCCGCTATCTGAGGTTTGGAGTTGGGTCTGGTTTCCAAAATACTCGACCACAGGGGGCACAGAGGAACACAGGGAATTTCTTCGTCAACCGACTATCAAATCGATCCCGAGACACGCGCTTCCCCCTGTGTCCCCTGTGCTCCCTGTGGTTAACAACTGTTAAACTTGGGCCGTTGCCTGCCAAAAAGAAATCGCCGCCGCAAGTGAGTGCCGCACCTGGGCCAACGTCTGTCTCCGCTGATGGTAAGGGGCGGATTTTCCTGATCGATACGATGTCGTTTATCTTCCGCGCCTATCACGCGATGGCGCGGCTGCGGTCGATGTCCACGAAGACGGGGGTTCCGACGGCGGCGACGTATGTTTTCGTGAACATGCTGCGGAAGCTGCGGGACGATTTTTCGCCCGAGTATCTGGCGGCGGTGTTCGATGTGGGCGCGCCGACGATCCGCAATCAGCAGGCGGAAGCGATCACGACGATCCGCAAGTTCGACATCAAGACGCAGACGTTCAAAGAATCGGAGTATGGCGGCTACAAGGCGAACCGCGCCGAGATGCCGGGGGACCTGGTGCAGCAAATTCCGTACATTCGGCGGGCGCTGGAAGGGTATCGCATCCCAATCTTGCAGCTCGAAGGTTACGAAGCCGACGATGTGATCGGAACGCTGGCACGGAAAGCGGCCGCGGAATCGTATCCGGTGTTTGTGGTGTCGAGCGACAAAGACATGCTGCAATT
>DASVJK010000036.1:0-5527 GCA_036385955.1 Chthoniobacterales bacterium
TATCCTCACGGCGCTGGGCGGAAGTGTCGCGACGCCCGCGACCGGACTCACCGCGGAGGTGATCGTCGTGCGAAATTTCGACGAACTGCAGTCGTTAGGCCGCGAGAAGGTCGCGGGCAAAATCGTGCTGTTCGATTATCACTTTGACAAACTCATGGCTGGCCAGGGCCATGGTGGCGAGGCCTACGGACAGGCCGTGAAGTATCGCGCCGACGCACCCAGCGCCGCGGCAAAGCTCGGTGCCGTCGCGGCGCTTATCCGCTCAGTCGGCGGAGCGGAGTATCGACTGCCGCACACCGGTCAAACCGATTACGCGAAAGATGTTCCCAAGATTCCGGCCGCGGCGGTGACGACTGAGGACGCAGACCTCATGGCGTTCCTCGCACCGCAAGGGCCGGTGCGGATGCGACTCCTGCTCACGCCGCAACAGCTTCCCGACGCGGTCAGCTACAACGTAATCGGCGACTTGAAAGGCAGCGAGCATCCCGAGCAGGTCGTGATCGTTTCAGGTCATCTGGATTCCTGGGATTTGGGCACGGGCGCGATCGACGACGGCGCAGGTGTCGCGGTCTCGATGCAGGCCGCGAACCTCATGCAACAGCTTCATCTGCGTCCGAAGCGGACGCTTCGTGTGATTGCCTGGATGAACGAAGAGAATGGATTGGCGGGGGGCAAAACCTACGCGAAGGAACATGAGAAGGAGATCGTGAATCACTTCGCCGCGATGGAGACCGATGGCGGTGCGGGTCACCCGTTGGGAATCAATTTCGGTTCGAAGCCGGAAGCGAAGGCGTTGCTGGAGCCGGTCGCGAAAATTTTGCAGGATTCCGGCGCGGGCATCCTGAATTTCAGCGAGCATGCGGGCGCGGACGTTGGCCCTCTCACGAAACAAGGCGTGCCCGGCTTCAGCCCGATCCAGGACAACCGGACCTACTTCCATTATCACCACACGGCGGCCGACACGCTGGACAAGATCGTTCCGCATGAACTCGCCGAAAACGCGGCGGTCGTCGCGGTGACGGCATACGCCCTGGCGAATCTCGAGCAGCCTCTGCCGCGCTAGGTGGTCGCGCGCGATCCACCTTTGCCTCCTCAATACTCGGCGCGATAGTGACCCCCATGCTCGCTCCGCTTCCTTTTCGTCTCGTCGCATCGCTCATTCTCGCGTCCATTTTGCCTTCACTGGCGCAAGACAATCCAGCGCCGCCGCAGCTCACTGATGTCCTGTTCAAAAATCTGAAGGTTCGCGCCATCGGGCCGGCCGTGATGGGCGGGCGCGTTTCCGACATCGCAATCGATCCGCGCAATCCCGCCGTTTTCTACGTGGGATTGGCTACCGGCGGACTGTTCAAGACCGGCGACAATGGTGTTTCGTTCGATCCAATTTTTGATAAAGAAGCTGTGCAATCCATCGGTGCCGTCGCTATCGCGCCATCGGATTCCGACGTTGTCTGGGTGGGGACGGGCGAGCCGAATGATCGGAATTCTTCGGGGTGGGGCAATGGCGTCTATCGTTCGACGGATGGCGGTGGCACATGGCAGAGCGTCGGCCTGAAGGAGAGCCGCACGGTCGCTCGCATCATCGTTCATCCGACGAATCCCGAAATCGCCTACGTTGCTGCGGTCGGCCATTTGTGGGCGGATGGCGGCGAGCGGGGACTTTTCAAGACGACCGACGGCGGGAAAAATTGGAAACTAATATTGCAAGCGGCCGCGCCGCACGCGGCTCGTGTCGGCTCTGGAGACGTCGCTTTTGATCCCTCGAATCCGGAGATCATCTACGCTGCTCTTTATTCGCGGCAGCGTGCGCCTTGGGGATTTAGTTGCGGTCCGAGCTGCACCGGTGGCGAGGACGTGGGCGGAATTTTCAAGAGCACCAACGGTGGCGCGACTTGGAAGAAACTCGGCGGCGGTCTTCCTGCGCAAACGGGCCGCATCGGTCTCGCGGTTACGCCCGCTAATTCAAAGGTGGTGATGGCGGTGGTGCAAAGCGACGAGGGCGGTCACGGCGCTCTCACGGACATTCACAGCAGAAGCGGCGGCGTCTTTCGCTCCGAGGACGGCGGAGAAAAATGGACTCGCCTAAGCGACTACAATCCGCGGCCGTTTTATTTCAGTCAGATCCGGATCGATCCTTCGAACGATAAGCGCGTCTATCTCCTTGGACTCGCGTTGCTGGTCTCGGATGATGGCGGTAAGAACTTCCGCGAGGATCTATCCGAAAAACTTCACCCTGATTGTCACGCGCTTGCGATCCAACCCGGCACTGTGCCTGTGCCGAAGCCGCCGAAACCCGACGACAAGAATAAGCCACCGAAGCTGCCGGTTTGTCAGCGCCTGCTTCTTGGAACCGATGGCGGCGTTTACCAGAGTTACGCAGCCGGCAAGGGATGGGAGCATCTCAACCGAATTCCTGCGGGCGAATTTTATCGCATTTCCCTCGATGACAATCGGCCGTTCTATCGTGTCGCCGGCGGACTCCAGGACAACTGCAACTGGGTCGGTCCGAGTGCGGTGCAGAGCAAAGAAGGTATTCGCAATTCCGACTGGACACCTTTCACGGGCGCGGACGGATTTTATGTCCTCTTCGATCCAACGGATCGTGACACGCTGTATGGCGACAACCAGGGCGGAGCCGTGCATCGGTTCAACCTGCGGACGGGCGAGTTGCGTCAGCTCCGGCCCGAAGCCGCGGAAGGCCAGCCGCGTTTTCGCTTCCACTGGAACTCGCCTTTAGTGATGAGCCGGCACAGACCCGGCGTGCTTTATCTTGGCGGGAACCATGTCTTTCGCCTGACCGATCGCGCGGAACACTGCACGGTCATCAGTCCCGATCTCACCCATAACGATCCCGCGCGCACGAATGCCAATGGGAGCGGCGCGGAGAATTACGGGGTTGTCTTTTCACTCGCGGAATCGCCAGTCAAGCCCGGGCTCTTATGGGCTGGCACCGATGATGGCCGGCTTTGGATGACTGAAAACGATGGCGGCAAATGGACCGAGCTGACGGCGAATCTACCTGAGCCCGCTCGCGGCCAGTGGATTTCACGAATAGAACTGGGAGCGAAGGACGCGAACGTTGCTTACGTGGCGTTGAACGCGTATCGCCTCGGCGACGATCGGCCGATGATCGTCCGCACGGCCGACGGCGGAAAGACTTGGCAAAGCGTGGCGGGCGAGGGCTTGCCGTCTTACGCGCCGGTGGAAGTGGTGCGCGAAGACCCGGTTAATCCGCATTTGCTCTACGCCGGAACGCACTTTGGTCTGTTCGCGTCGTTCGATCAAGGCGCTCATTGGATAAAAATCGGGAACATGCCGGCTGTTCGTGTGGACGATCTCCAGATTCATCCGCGCACAAACGATCTCGTGATCGCAACGCACGGCAGAAGTATCGGTATTCTGGACGACACGCGCCCGCTGCGTGAGTTGACGTCCGAGATCGCCGCGAAGGCCGCTCATCTTTTCAGCGTTCCACCTGTGATCGGTTCATACATCACGCCGGGGTTCGCCGACTGGAATGGCAAAGGCGTTTACCGTGGCCAGAATCCGCTCGAGGGCGCGCTCTTCACTGTTTGGGTGAAGGAGTTCAGCGGAGACGAAATCAAAATCTCAATCGCAAACGCCGCCGGTCAGCCGGTGGCGAATCTCAAGGCTCCCGGCGTGGCGGGTATGACGCGATTAAACTGGGATCTGCGGCCGACCGAAGATGTCCTGACAAAATATGGCGGTGAGGATCCGAAGAAGCTTTTGCCCAGTGGCGAATACACGGCGGAGTTGAGCTACGGAAAAACGAAGGTGAAACAGACGTTTCACATCGACATCGCCGAAGGGATCACCACGCGATAGCGCGTTAAACACGGGGTATCGCGGAAGTGACAGCGGGTCGCCAACGTTTCATCCCGAGTCCGGCGGCTGCCGGACGAGGGACCTCTCAGTTGCAACAGCCGCCACACGAATGAGGTGACCGCTCGAATTTGCAGTTGAGAGGTCCTTCAGCGTCTGCGTGATTCAGGATGACAGGGGGCCGCGCCAAGCCCGGATCCGCGTGCATCGCCGCGTTTTGTTGGTTGGCGCTAAAACTTCACCTGCGCCAACGCAACGCCCTGCTCTTCACCGCTTGGAGCATCGCCAGCGTTATCGAAATCGATCTCGGCTTTCCGGCGCTGTTGCGCCAGGAGGATCTTGTCCTGGGCGACTCGCCGCAAGTTGCGCGCAAAACCAAGCTTCGAAAAACTCCAGATAATCCATTTGGTGGGATCGAAATTCCATGGTTTCACGCCATTCCGGTAATCGTGCTGAAACTCATGGTGGTAGTTGTGATAACCCTCGCCGAAAGTAACGAGCGCCATGATGAAGGAATCCCGCGCACTGCATTTCGTCGAGTAAGGCTGGTTGCCGAAAACGTGGCAGGCGCTGTTGATGAAGAACGTGCAGTGCTGCAAAGCGACGATCCGCGCGATGCCCGCGAGAAGAAACGCTCCCAGCGCACCGCTCCAGCCGTTCCATAAGAAACCAAGCAGCGGCGTGAGAACGAAGCTCATTACGACCGCGATCAAATGGACGTATCGATCCTGCCAGACAACCAGTCGATCTCTCTGCAAGTCCGCCACATTGTCGTAGGGTTCCGTTGGATTCAGTTTGAAAATCAGCCAGCCAATGTGCGCGAAGAAGAAACCTTTCGAAATGCTATAGGGATCATCATCGTGATCGACGTGCTTGTGATGGCGGCGATGTTCGCTCGCCCACATGAGGACCGAGTTTTCAAAAGCGGCCGCGCCGAAGATGAGCGTAAAGAGCCGCACGGGCCACGCAGCCTGGAAGGCGATGTGCGAGAAGAGCCGGTGATAACCCAGGCTGATGCTGAACCCGCAACCCAGGAACATCAGGAAAAAGAGGGCGACCTGAAACCAGTCGAACCCGAAATGCCAGAGGTAGAGTGGAACCGCCGTGAGCGTAAGCGCGAGCGTGCCGATGAGAAACGAACTGGTCGTCCAGTTGATGCGATGGATTGGAAAACGGGACATCATATTTTTGAGCGAAGTGCTGTCGCGAAAGCAGCTGATGGAGCAACCTCGATCGGCCGGAGCTGCGGAGAGCCTTACTATAGCTCAGTTTCTGCCATTGCCGAATGAAAGGTTCGGCCGGCTATCGGAATGCGGGCCAATCGGCCCTTTGTTCGAAAACGAAAACTGTTACGCCGCGAGAAGATCAACGCCATCGAGCGCGGCGATGATTTCACAACCAACGAGCAACTTTTGCAGATTGTCGCAATTGCGGAGCTGTTCGTCGCGGAGGATGCGGAGCCAAAAATCCCCGGCGGGAATCTTGGTCTCATTTGACTCGATGAAGGTCGCAGGAATGAGCATGCCGACTTCTTAAGCATTGCACGTGCCACGTCGCACACCGCGAGCGGCTATTCGTCTTCCGCAATCTACAATCCGAAATGCAAAGTGGGGTGGCCGACGGGACTCGAACCCGCAACAGCCAGAATCACAATCTGGAGCTCTACCATTGAGCTACGGCCACC
>DASVJK010000037.1:0-4544 GCA_036385955.1 Chthoniobacterales bacterium
GAGCTGAAGCGGCGCAATGTTTACCGCGCGGCGGTCGCTTATGGAGTCGTCGCCTGGTTTCTCACTCAGCTTACCACGCAGGTTTTTCCGTTCTTCGACATTGCCAATGCGGCCATTCGCTTTGTCGTCATCGCGCTCGCGCTTGGTTTTCCCATCGCGATGTGTCTCGCCTGGCTCTACGAGTTCACGCCGGAGGGAATTGTTCGCTCCGAAGATCTCGATCCAGTAACAGCGAGGAAAGGCCGGCGTCTCACAGGACGAATTCTCGACTTCATTATCATCGGCGTGCTCTTGCTGGTTATAGCTATGCTGATTTACCAACGGGTTCCGTTTCGCACCGAGGCCGGCGAAACAATTCCGCCGAAAAGTGTCGCGGTACTGCCGTTTGAAAACCGGAGCGAAGACAAGGCCAACGCCTACTTCGCAGACGGCATTCAGGATGAGATCCTAACGCGCTTATCAAAGATCGCGGACTTGAAGGTCATCTCGCGGACTTCGACGCAGCATTACAAAAGTGCGCCCCAGAACTTGCGCGAAATCGCAAGGCAACTCGGCGTAGCACACATCCTGGAAGGCAGTGTGCAGAAGAATGGCGACTCGGTGCGGGTGAACGTGCAGCTGATCAAAGCAGCTAATGATTCGCATCTTTGGGCCGAGACTTTTGATCGTAAGCTGAGCGACATCTTTTCGGTCGAGACTGAAGTGGCAAGAGCCATCGCCGATCAGTTGCGGGCGAAACTCACCGGGCGGGAAGAGCAAGTCATCGCCGCCAAACCGACGGACAATCCAGAGGCTTACGATGCCTACCTGCGTGGGCTGGCTTATACACTGAAAACGACAACCACATTCGCCAACGCCCTTGGCGCACAGAAATATCTCAGAGAAGCGGTGCGCTTGGACCCGAAATTCGCCCTTGGTTGGGCGCTGCTGTCAATCGTTGATGCGCGCGGCTACATCTCACTGAGTCTTCAACGAACGGTCGCCCTCCGTGAAGAGGCGCAGCAGGCAGCCAAAACCGCGCTTACTCTTCAGCCCAATCTCGGCGAGGCGCTGCATGCCAAGGGAGTTTACTACCACTTCTGCCTAAAGGATTACGACGCCGCGGTCCATTACTTTGAGCAAGCACGTCAGCTCCTGCCGAACAGCAGCGGGATTCCTGAATCGCTGGCCTATGTCGCGCGAAGCCGAGGCCAGTGGGACCGGAGCGAGACCTACTTCAATGAAGCCGAGCGGCTCGACCCGCGCAACGTTTTCCTGCTCACCCAGCACGCGCTTACCTATATCACCCTTCGTCGTTTCCCCGAGGCGCAGCGAAAGCTTGAGCAGGTGCTCGATATCACACCCGACGACCTGGATACGCTCGTGACAAAGGCGGCTATTGCGCAAGCCGAGGGCGACCTGCCGCGGGCCTCGGCGCTCCTCGCTCCGCTTCGCCCGGCGGCCGACGACCACCAGGCCGTGGAAACACAAGTTTACCAAGCGATCCTGGAACGCCGCCCTGCACCAATCATCCCTCGGCTAAAGGAAATATTGGCCAAGCCTGATCCAGCGTTAGGTTACCTCAATGGTGAACTGCGCTTTTGGTTAGGCTGGGCGCAGGAAGTCGCCGGCGACCATGCCGCCGCGCAGGAAACTTGGCGACAGGCGCGCAGTGAACTGGAACCTTTTCTCAAAGAACAGCCGGAAAATCAATTCCTCATTGGCGATCTCGCGCTGACCACAATGGGCCTCGGTGACAAAGCCGTTGCATTAACTCTGGCCGAACGCGCCATCGCCGTGATCCCGATCGAGAAAGACCCGTTTGATACTCCCGAGACGATCGAGATCCTCGCCCGGGTGGCAGCGCAAATGGGGGAACCTGACCGCGCCATCGCCGCTTTACAGAAACTGCTCTCGATACCCTACGATGGCGCGCTGCCTTCAGGCATGCCGCTCACTCCGGCCCTGCTCCGGCTCGATCCCATGTTCGATCCGCTCCGGAATGATCCGCGCTTTCAGAAGCTGTGCGAAGAAGGCAAGCCGTGAATTCCCGGAATTTCTTTGCCGAACTGAAGCGGCGAAAGATTGAGAAGATGTCGGTTCGTATGGGCGTAAAGAGTCGCTTCCGGATAGCGAAATGAAGGGCGCCAGCAGTCTTCTAGCTGCGATTGACAAAATGGGTCCGGAGGGGGTCCGACCCTCGAGAAATCATCGTTTCAAAGTCCGATTTCTCCGCGTTTTGAAGCACAAATGACAAAAGGGGAGCGGACCCCCTAGGCTCCACGGTTTCTGTATTACATTAATACCGCGACGCTCCGAGCAGCTGCTCCCATTCCTCGAGGTTGCCGGGAATTTTCTTCTGGCGTCGCCCCGGGACCGCCCGTTATAACGGCTTTGTTCTGGGGGGAACATGCGATTGGGCGTGCCGGATTCATCCCTCTGCGCCCAGTCGCAACTCCCCCGGATCGTTTCCCTGGTGAAATCCTCTTTCGTTTTCCCTCTAGTCCGCTGGGCTGCGAAGGTCGCGCTTTCGCGGCGATTGCGCCCCAGCGGACGCCAAAGACGAATCCCGGAACCGCAACGCTACGCCAAGCTGCGGGCCAAGGCGCGCGCCGGAACTCGGCCGATCAACCACGGCGAACCGCCGGAACGTCCGCACTTTTCCTGTTTCGCCCAAACACCGGTCGGCCTCGAAGGATTACAACCCGCCAAGGCGCGGGAGATTCACCCAATCAAACAGCTCGCGGAGCGCTGATAGACGAAAAAATGTTCGCCTTTAATTACGAACTTTCGCCTAATTCTCGTTAGGCCACTACACACACTTATGAGCATATTCGGAAGACCAAAGAAGACGCCACCCATAGAGAAGGAATTCGAGACCAAGTGGCGCATCGGCGCAAGGACTGCCGCGATGATCGTTCGAGTGACGAGTCGGTTTAGGTCAGAGATTTCGTTGTCGCACGGTGAGGAGACAGTTAACGCCAGGAGTATAATGGGTTTAATGATGCTTCAATCGGAAGCGGACAGTAAAACGTTGCGTGACGCCGGCCTAAAGGCTGGTTCACGCATCAGGGTCACCGCGCGAGGCCCAGACGCAGCCGCCGCGATGGACGCCCTATCGGAGTTGTTTTCACGCGGCGCACGCATTGACCCGTGTATTGAGCCGGGCTGTCCCTCGCCTCCGATGGTCACTGGCTACACGCACAACATCTCCCACGAAGAAATCGTTGAGTTGCAGGAAAAATTCAGCGAGATCAAACGCGCCATTAACAACGTTCTTGCAGTCATGATGGCGCTCTCTGAGATGTCGCAGCGCCGCCCCGAATTTTCTGAAAAACTCGCACGCACGGTGCTGACGAAAGCGCCCCTGATCGTCTCAAGTCTCCAAGAGTTTACGCAGGCGTTGAACGAAAAGGCTGGCCCGAAACCCGAAGTCGGCCAAGAAATCGTTGAGTTGCAGAAAAAATTCAGCGAGATCAAACACGCCATAAACAACGCCCTCGCGGTCATGATGGCGCTTTCCGAGATGTCCCAGCGCCGTCCTGATTACTCCGGGAAACTCGCGAGCACGGTGCTGACGAAAGCGCCCCAAATCGTCTCAATTCTCCAAGAGTTTACGCAGGCGTTGAACGAAAAGGCTGGCCTGAAACCCGAAGTCGACCAACGGGAATCCTGCATATCCTTGGCCAGCCTACTCGCTGCTGAGCAAATCATTCCCGAAATGAAAGCGACGGAGCGTTGGAGCGCCATCGTCGAGCTGATCGATCTCCTTGTCGCCCAGGGAAAGATAAAGACGGAAGACCGGGAAAGCATTCTCGCGTTGCTCAAACAGCGCGAGGAAACGATGAGCACCGGGATTGGTTTCGGCATCGCCATTCCGCACGCCTCATCTGACCGGATCGAGGAAGTGGTGGCATCCTTTGGGCGTTCGTCTCAGGGGATCGAGTTTGACGCGCTGGACAACGCGCCGGTTAAATTTGTAATCCTCTTCATCGTGCCGAAGAACCAATTTCAAACCCACCTGCGCAGCCTGGCTTCCATCGCGAAGTTTCTGAACGACCGCAGCATTCGCGAAAGCCTCGCTGCCGCAAAAACAGCCGACGAAATCCTGGCCATCTTTCGCGAGCGCGGCCAAAAATAGAAGCGGTAGAGTGTCGTGGGGGATGACAACGGCTACCGACGCGCAGGCGCGCGAGCTGTTCATTGTGGACGCGCACCGGGACGACGGCAGGCGCTTTGTCGTGCGAGCGGTTGGATGGACGGCAATGTTAGAGTTCGGCAATTATTGAGCAGCGATTGTCAAAATGGGTCCGGAGGGGGTCCGACCCTCGAGAAATCGGCTTTTCTGGAGGGCTTTTCTGATGCATTTTAGCCTAACATGACAAAAGGGGAACGGACCCCCTAGGCTCCACCATTTCTGTATTACATTAATTGGCCATTGGCCCGGAGTCTCCGTTCGTTAGGCGATGCGTGGAGTCCGCGCCAATTACTCCTTGTCGACTAGACGCTGCGATTTTGTGCTCGTCCGAGCGGTGAGTCGTTGTCTGCGACCGGTTTGTTTTGAC
>DASVJK010000038.1:0-3579 GCA_036385955.1 Chthoniobacterales bacterium
ATCGCCGAGGGAAATGTCGAGGTATTCCGCCAGGCCCTTGAGCACCTTCACGAGAGTTTTCTCCATCCGGGCGCCGACTTGCACTCGATCGACCGGTTTGGGTTGAGCCGCCTTCGTTCTCTTCATGTTATATTATTACCACAGTAACACTATAACACAACACTTTCTTCTGTAGGGCGGGGGTTACTGACCCCGCCAGAACTGCCTGATTCCTCGTGAAGCAGTGTTCAACTGTCATCCCGAGTCGCGCAGACGACGAGGGACCTCACACTAAAATTTGGCGCCAAGGCCAAGAAGAAACGTTCAACCACTGGAATCGCGTAGCGCCTCCACTGGCGACAAGGAAATCGATCAGTCATTGTGAGGTCCCTCGCCGTCTGCGCGGCTCGGGATGACAGACACGCCAGCCACCTTCTGTCCGCCCGGCGGAGTCAACGACCCCACCCTACTGCCGTCGGCTCATCCTTCGCGAGGCATTAGAGCATTTTAAATAAAAGTGTAGCCACTACGGGTTACTTGGATAGACTGCCGGGTTATGCGAACTCTTTCGTTGGACCTGCGCGAACGAATCCTTGCGTCTTACGACAATACCGATGGCACGCGCGATCAGATCGCGACTCGCTACCGCGTTTCTCTGGGCATGGTAAAGAAACTCCTGCAGCAGCGCCGACGCACCGGAGATATCGCTTCGCTCCACCATCGCTCCGGGCGCAAGGCACTCATTGTCGCGGCCCATCATCGCCAGATGCGCGCTCTATTAAGCAGGAAGCCCGACCTGACCTTGAAAGAGCTGCGTGCCGCCTTGGAGTTGGAATGCTCTCTGCCAGCTATCCATTACGCGCTGGTGGCCCTTGGGCTGACATATAAAAAAAGACACTCCGCGCTAGCGAACAGGACCGGCCCGACATCGCGCGGGCGCGTCGGGCGTGGCGGCGGCGGCAGGCAGGCTTTGACCCGGCCCGGCTGATCTTTCTCGATGAATCGGGGGCCAAGACCAACATGACCCGTCTGCGGGGGCGTGCCCTGCGCGGAATGCGTGTCCATGCCAGTGCGCCGCATGGGCATTGGCAAACCACCACCATGATCTGCTCGATCCGGCTGGATGGTTCCACCGCCTGCATGACGGTTAATGGCGCCACCGATACCGAAGTATTCCGTACTTACGTGCGCTGTGTGTTGGAGCCGACTCTGCGTCCCGGCGATGTCGTCATCATGGATAATCTTTCACCGCACAAGAGCCAATTCACCCTCTCGCTGATTGCGCAAGCGGGCGCCCAGGCGCTCTTCCTTCCGGCTTATTCGCCCGACCTCAACCCGATTGAAAAAATGTGGAGCAAAGTCAAACAACACCTCCGGAGCGCGGAAGCTCGCACGGAGCAGGATCTACTCCAGAGGATCGGCCAAGCGCTCGACAGCGTCACAGCCCAAGATGCGATGCATTGGTTTGCCTCATGCGGCTACAGTTTTATTTAAAATGCTCTAGACCGCCGCTACAGGCTGCGGAGGGACGTGCTTCCGCACGTCCGACTTCAACGTCGGCGGGGTGTCGCCCTCGCGCTGATGAAAATGCATCAGTAGGACATGCAGAGTGTTTGGTTAGCGCTGAATGCGCGTTCTCATGCCAGCCTGAGGCATCGCCCCAGGGAACCTGCCGGATCGTAAACAAGCGCTGAAAGCGCGATTCAACGGCACGCCGTCGAAATGAAACGCGCTTTCAGCGCTGGATATTTGGCATTGCACACATCCCTGGGCGTTGCCCCAGGCTCCTTATGAACGCCGCGCCTTTGGCGCTAACCGTTTTGTGCAGGTAAAAACGTGGACAAATGTGCCGGGTTTTTGGACGTAAAGACAAGAAGCCGACTGACAAATGTGGAGGTGCACTTTCTTATTTCTTGGCGCCTCTTTCGCCTCTCCCTTCGTAAGGGAGAGGGTAGGGTGAGGGTTCAGCAGCGTGGTCAGTTCGAGTGCCGTATGAACCCATCACCTAGCCACTCGTCGGTTTGAGGTCAAAGACCTCGCTAAACAGATACCGTGCAGAAGCACGTCCCTCCGTGCTGTCTTACGGTTTCGCGGGCGTCGCGGCAGGCGCGACGAAGCGCTCGGGCACATCGCCGGCACCGCTCGCCGTGACCATGTGGAGCGTTCCCGTCACGCGATCCATTCTTGTCACAGTGCCGTCAGCACCGACGTGCATTTCGTAGCGCACAAATGGAGGCGGCGCGCTTTTGTTAAACTCGTTCCAACGCACACCGGCGAGAAACGCCGCCACGATCATGAGCGCTCCGACCATGCCGCCACCAATGGCTTTCACGGCCGATAGCCTATCGCTCGGCCCGGGCACGCAACAAGCGCAAATGAAGCACAGACGTTTCGTCGCGCCCGTGGAATCGATGATTTCTGGTCACAAACGCCAGTCTCATCGGATGACTTTGATGACAATAGACCAGTGAGCACATTTCCATCCTTTCCGGTTTCCGCTCTCCGGTTTCCGTTCAGTCGCCGAAGGATATCTCCACGTCGCGTGCGGTTTGCACCAACTCACCATCGGGCGGGACGAGTCTCAGGCGGTTGACGGCGTCCGCGATCGGCACCTGACGCACCTGGTCGTTTTGATAACTCACCATCGTACCGAATTGCTTTTCGTAGATTAATTTCACCGCTTTTACCCCGAAGCGCGTGCCGAGAATACGGTCGAGCGTGGTGGGCGCACCGCCACGTTGCAAATGGCCGAGGACAGTGCAACGCGTTTCCTTTCCGGTGCGCGCGGCGATCTCGTGCGCGACGATCTCGCCGATTCCACCGAGGCGATATTCGCCTTCCCTACTCGGGCGCATCACGATCTGGCCATCTCGCGGGCATGCTCCCTCGGCGACGACGACAATAGCGGAGGGACTACCTCGATCAGCACGCGCGTGTATGGCGGCAGCGATCTTGTCGTAATCGAACGGAATCTCAGGGATCAGAATAATGTGCGCGCCGCCGGCGATGCCGCCGTGCAACGCAATCCATCCCGCGTGGCGTCCCATGACTTCGAGCACCATGACGCGCTTGTGACTCGTGGCCGTCGTATGCAAACGATCGAGCGCATCCATGACGGTGGCGACAGCGGAATCAAAACCGAATGTCATCGCGGTGGCCTCCAGATCATTGTCGATGGTTTTCGGAACACCGATGCAATTGATGCCGGCCTCCTGAAGCTGAAGCGCCGTGACCATCGAACCATCGCCGCCGACGATGATAAGGGCATCGACGCGCATCTCTTTTAAGACCTCGCGCGCATCAGCGATCGCTTCTTCAGCGACGACAGTCCGATCTCCCGCTCCTACTTTCGCGACGAAATGACCGCGGTTCGTCGTGCCGAGGATAGTGCCGCCGCGGGGCATAATGCCGGCGATCCGCTGGCGATCGAGCAGCATGTACTTTCCGGGTGGAAGCAAGCCTTCGAAGCCATCGAGAAACCCGAGAACTTCCCAGCCCAATTTTTCGGCCGCGAGGACGACCCCGCGCAGCACCGCGTTCAAGCCAGGACAATCGCCCCCGCTCGTCAACACGCCGATCCGGGGCTTCGTCATTTGCGCG
>DASVJK010000039.1:0-30292 GCA_036385955.1 Chthoniobacterales bacterium
TGTGGCCATTCGCGGCGATCGCATCGCCGGCCTCGGGAATTTTCCCGCCGAGCGAGCGCGCAACGTGATCGATGCGAAAGGAATGGCGGTGGCGCCCGGCTTCATCAACATGCTCTCGTGGTCGACCGAATCGCTCATCGAAGACGGCCGATCACAAGGCGAAATTCGCGAAGGCGTCACGACTGAGATCATGGGCGAAGGCTTTTCGATGGGCCCGCTCAACGATCGCATCAAGGAGCGAATGCGCAGGGAGCAGGGCGACATCAAATACGAGATCAAGTGGAACACGCTCGCGGAATATCTGCGCTATCTGGAGCAGCGCGGCGTCTCCTGCAACGTCGCTTCCTTTATCGGCGCGACCACAATTCGCGAGCACGTCATTGGCCTCGAGGACAAACAGCCGACTCCGGAGCAGCTTGAGCAAATGCGCCAGCTCGTCCGCCAGGAAATGGAAGCGGGCGGGCTCGGGATCGGCACGTCACTCATTTATCCGCCCGCGTTTTATGCAAAGACCGAGGAGCTGATTGAGCTCTGCAAGGTTGCGGCGAAATATCGCGGGAAATACATCTCGCACATGCGCAGCGAAGGAAATCAGTTGCTCGAGGCGATCGATGAATTGCTCCGCATTAGCAAGGAAGCGGGTATCCCGGCGGAGATTTATCACATCAAAGCGGCCGGCCAATCGAACTGGGGAAAAGCCGACGCGATGCTGGCTAAGATCGAAGCTGCGCGCAAAGCCGGGCTGAAGATCACGGCCAACATGTATACCTACACCGCCGCCGGCACTGGTCTGGATGCCTGTTTGCCGCCCTGGACCGAGGACGGCGGATACCCAGCCTTGTTCAAACGGCTCCGCGATCCCGCCACGCGCGAGAAAATAGCGGCCGAGGTGCGGACGCCGAGCGACAAGTGGGAAAATCTCTATCTTGCCGCCGGTTCGCCCGAAAAAATCCTGCTCGCCGGATTCAAGTCGGAAAAACTAAAACCGCTCACGGGCAAGTCGCTGGCCGAAGTCGCCAAACTGCGCGGCAAGGATCCGATCGAGACCGCGATGGATTTGATCAGCGAAGACGAGTCACGGATCGACTCGATTTACTTCCTCATGTCGGAAGAGAACGTGAAGAAAGAGATCGTGAAGCCCTGGGTTTCGTTTGGTTCGGATGAAGCGTCGCAGGCGCCCGAGGGCAACTTCCTGAAGTCGAACTGCCATCCGCGCGCTTATGGCAACTTCGCGCGCGTGCTCGGAAAGTATGTCCGCGAAGAGAAAGTTCTCACGCTGGCCGATGCGATCCGGAAGCTGAGCGGCCTGCCCGCGACGAATCTGGGGCTGGATCATCGCGGCTTCGTTAAGGAAGGAATGTTTGCCGACGTCGTGATCTTCGATCCCAAAACGATCGGCGACCGTGCCACGTTCGAAAAGCCGCACCAGTATGCGGTGGGGATGAGGCACGTGTTTGTGAACGGCGTGCAGGTTCTGAAGGACGGCGAGCATACTGGAGCGAAGCCGGGTCGCGCCCTGTGGGGGCCGGGTAAGACTCGATAGCGACGGAGTACGCCGTTGGCTGTTTCGGATTGCTTGGGGGGCCAGAGCCTATAAACTCGACGCTATGCCCCCGATTTTCCCTCATCCCCCCTAGGCGGGCGCGCGGATTATACGGGATTTTCCCGTAATAAAAGGCGGGATAATCCCGCCCAACTTCTCGTTAGGTCCCAGCCAGCCGCACACATGATGAATCTTCCAAACCGCCTTGTCGACCAAGATGAAGACGCAGCGACAGTAGCATTGGCTAACCTGATGCGCTCTCATCCAGACGTAATGCGCGAAGTGATGACATTGTTCGCGCCCGATGCCGTTCAGAGCAGGAGCGAATGGATTGTTTCCGCTCAGCATCGTACCCACTTCGGCCGCAAGATCGACATCTTTATTCGATCCGCCACCGACGATTTCTCCATTGTTGTGGAGGCGAAGATTCGAGATAGCATAAAGACATACCAGTTCGACGCCTACGTTGAGCATGTAGTCAGATTCGAGACTGGCCGGCGTCCCGCCTTAGTTTGGCTTGTGCAGCGACCCCGTAGCGTTATCGGTCTGAATGCCGCTGAGGCTCGTGTGGTGACGTGGAACGACTTGCACGCCACGCTAGCTAAGCTCTCGTGGCCGCAAATCATCCAGTTCTGCCACGATCTCGTCTCGTGCCGAATAGTCCTACCGCATGCGATCAAGACGAAGCGTCGAACGTATAAGGGTTGCAAAGCCGAACACGCGGTACGCATACTCAGAAGCGTGCGTAACTCATTCGAGGGCCTGGATGGCGATGTCGAAGAGGGCGCGCGTACTCCTCTCGGTCTTCACGTAGGTCGCACTCGTTGGAACCTTTTCTGGAAGCGCCGAGTATGGTTGTACTTCGAGCCTACGACTCAGCAGCGTGATGTAGCAGCACCATATGGCTTCGTGTGCCATCTGCTCCTGTATCATGCGCAGGATGATACATTCGAGCCACGCCGGATCGAGCAATGGAGCAATACTATGGCGAAGCTCGGCCTCGTGTTCGGGCGAAACGTGCATGGAAAGTGGAATCGTGGATGCGATGCCTTCGCTCCAATCCAATTAAAGTCTAAAGTAGGCGTGAAGCTTGTGGGGGCGAGGCGGCCAGTCGACATGGTTCGGGATTTTGATTGGCAAGACGATGTAGCCGCTATAGCCGCTGGCTGCTGTTACCTTGCTTGGGGCTTGGGAATTATTGATGAGTGCCTGCGTGAAGGTTCGTTGAACCAGACGTAACCATGTGCTGCAGCCAACGGCTCGGACGGCGTTGTTTTTTTCATGTCCAGCATAGCTAGTGTGCTTTTTCGAGCTGCCACTTGCGCTCTCCTGAGCCGTGGCTGAGCTTTGTCTCGTTATAGATGTGAACGCCTCCGCCTGCATCCACCGCAGATGATCACCCACGAACAGTGGCTCGCTCTTGAGAGCTACGTCATCCACCGATTGAAGACGGAGGAGAAGTTCTCGCTCAGGGACACAGCGTTAGAGCGGATGTTTGGAATTACGCATCCATTTTGGCCACAGATGTGTGAGTTCGCTAAGACTTCAGCCAAGACGTACTCGGGCGACAAGCACTGGTGTACTTCGGAGGGCGAGCCTACTGAGATCGCTTATGCCCGGCGCACTCCCGATGCGACGTCAAACATCTAACGTCGCAGAAGGGGGTCAGAGCCGCCTTTTTACACTGCCGCCTATGGGATGCCGACTCCGCACCCGCTTCTTGATTGAGACCGAAGGAGAGTGTAAAAAGGTGGCTCTGACCCCAAAGACTCCCACTGTATGCGGTGGCGATGAAGCACGCGTTCGTGAACGGCGTGCAGGTTCTGAAGAACGGGGAACACACCGGAGCGAAGCCGGTACGCGCCCTCTGGGGGCCGGGCAAAATTCGATAGCGACGGAGCACGCCGTTGGCTGTTTCGGATTGCCCTCGAGAGCTGGGGCGCATAAACTCGACGTTATGCCCCCGATTTTCCCTCATCCACTCCAGGTGAGCGGGCGGATTATACGGGATTTTCCCGTAATAAAAGGCGGGATAATCCCGCCCCATTTCTCGTTAGGCGGACTGCGTGTCTGTTCGACAACCGACAAACTGACAGAGGATTATTATGGGATTCAAAAACTCGGTTAGTATCGTTGCTCCGGTTCCTATTGCTCAGTGCTTCGCCCTGCTCCAAGAAGTGGGTGCGACGATTGATAAATACAAGCTCATTGATTCATCGCCAACAACGTATTCTCTCGTTTGGCGCAAAGGCATGGGATGGACGAATCCGATCAAGGTTCGAGCGGATCTGATGCTCGTCGGTCCTCGGCAGACACAAGTCAGCTTAAGCGCAGAAATTGCCGCACTCGCTGATCCATTCAATTTTACAACAAAGGCGATTGAACTATTTGAAAAGCCATTCAAGGAACGGGTTTCGACCCTAACATTGCCCGAGGCGGAGCCCACGACCCTTAGCGCTGGTGACCACACGATTTCCGCAGCGGACGAAATTCGCAAGCTTGCCGCGCTGAAAGCGGAAGGCATAATCTCGGAAGATGAATTTATTAAACAGAAGAACAAGCTGCTTGGCAGTTGATCGGATGTCGGATGTGACCAAGTGGCTTGGTGGGGTTCGCTACGATTTATGAAAGATTTCCATTATCCAAATGGGGTTGAAGAGTTGCGTGATCCTGCATTGCGAGTGCTGGTTGACAACCTCCACCGAGAGATTGGGCAGGAGTTCGAATTATGGATTCGCATAGAGGATTTCGCGCGGCGAATTAGTGTTGGAGTCCTGAACTCTCAGCGTTTTGCTGTCATCCTCGTCGTGGCACGGGGTGGCCGAGTGTGTCGTGAGATTGACAGTCAGGTTTTCGATTCTATCCGAGCACACTTACGCTCCGCCAGTAACGAAGATCTTACCCTGACTCTTGTTTGATCATGCCGAACAATGCGCTGGACCGAACAGCCACGAGCGCCGAGTTTGGCCTGCTTGTCGAGTCTCGGCTCGCAGCGGCGCTCATGGCTGTCGGTCAGCTTGGACGTTAGATGATGAATACCCGTTGCGTCGAATTCGCTTTCAGACTTACCGCATGCGCCGTATTGCTGTGTGTCGCCGCGAGCTGTACCGACAGCATGGTGGAGGGCGAGGTGTTCATCCGAACGCGCGGAGGTGAAACCATTCCACTCAGTCTCGTCCGGGTTGACGTCCGCGACTTTGAACGCACGGAGGAGGCGATCAAGCGCGTCCGGGAGAGCACATCTGGAACGCCTACAGAGTCGGATTTTTTCCGCGCGTTCCCCCCTCCGATTGCGTCAGTCACTACCGACGCCTCCGGCAGGTTCCGCGTTCGCATACCTAGGAATGGCGCATTTGCGATCACCGCGCACGACAAGCGGATTATTGGCGATGAAACTGAACATTATTATTGGTGTGTTGGATTCGGCAGCGTGCTGTCACCTCGCTCCGACAGAATCACGCTCGCAAACCAGAACATAGTCGGCAGTGGAAATTACTTTGAAAGCATGCTGCAGTAGGCCGCGCGCCGATCATCTAACTAGGCGAAGCTGTTAGGCCTCGAAAGCCATGATTTTTTATGAAACTAACCATAACGCTACTGACGTTTCTACTTACCGTCGTAATTTGTCGCGCTGAGAAGTCCGTCGTGCTTGAGCAGGCCGACGCACCATTAGCGATCACGAGCTATGCGGCCACGTTTCAGGCAGAATTGAGAAACAACTATACGCCTCACTCCGATCAGATTCAACATGCTGCTACTTACAAGAATATCTCCAGCAAAGACATTGTCGCCATTCAGCTTGGCTTCGTCGCGTTCGATGCTTTCAACAACTTCATGCAGAATGCTGGAGGGGGTCAGAGCTAAATATCGATACTCCTCTCGCCTGTTTCCCACAGAGGGCTGGGCTTGTTCGTGACCGATCAAAAGTATCGATATTCAGCTCTGACCCCTGAACAGTAACAAAGCCATCCGAACGAAATCTTGCTTGCTCGGTGAGACGTTCAAGTGAACAGGTTTAGGATATATGATCTACGAAAGGCCACAAGCTGAAACGCGACCGGCTCCGCCGGCGCGGCTTTACAAATACATGGAGTGCGTAAGGGACGGGAAGGACAGTGGGGCTTTGCGGTTCTTCAAGTCCGGGATGATGCGCTTCACGCAGCCAGTCGAGTTCAACGATCCCTTCGAGATGCAGCCCTTCGTCAAGGGACTGGCCGACGAGCCGGCAATTGAGAAGCAAGTTAGTGAGCAGTTCGAATCGACGCTCGAGTCAGAGTTGGCGAAATTTCTGGGCGGATTCACATCGCAGCAGAGGGCGCTCGTCGACAGCGTCATCAGCAAAGACCAGCTCCTTGGGGCGGTGCGAAAACAAAGTCCGCAGCTCCTCGGTCTTGTGAAGCTGCTCGAACGGTTTGCCACGCCCTTAGTGAGCCGACGCATTTACGACACGGTGAACGAAAACCTCGGGGCCCTCTGCCTTACCGAAGAGCCGGTTAACCTCTTGATGTGGGCGCACTACGCCGACCAGCACAAGGGAGCGGTCATCGAGTTCGACGCACAGCACGGATTCTTTAACAAGAGGGTCGGACCTAAGGACGACTTCCGCCACTTCAGGCCGGTGACCTACGCGCAGCAGAGGCCCGCGGTCTTCCTATCCGACAGCGACGCGATAGACTTCTTCTACTTCAAGAGCACCGAATGGGGCTACGAGCACGAGTGGCGTCTAATCGTTCCGCTAGTCGATTGCAATGAGCGGAAAGAACGGACGCCACCTGATCTTCCCATCTGCTTGTTCCACGTCCCGCCCGAGTGCGTTCTTTCCGTGATCCTAGGCTGCCGCACGCCTGAGCGAGAGAAGTTGAAACTCGTAAAGGCAGTGCGGTCGAACCCCGCGTTCCGCCACGTGGCCTTCGAGCAAGCCGAACCCGACAAACAAGTGTTTGAACTTCTGCGCAGGCCGATTCCGTCCGATGCACTGGATCGGTGGGTGGAGTCCGTAACGCAATCGGTTTCGAATGGAACATAGAAAACCCACGGGCAAGTTAGGAATTTTTGCGGCAACCGGACATCCAGACGGAACTCTGAGCGGCCAGTTCCAGAAGATAGCGTTCCCAAAGAACAAGGCGGCAATCGAACACGAAATCGCGAAGGCGTTCGTTAGGGTCCTCAAGGAAGCAGCCGATGCAAGTGGATATCAGCCTCTCTTCAGCGACCTAGTGGCCAATCCAGAAAACGATCTCGACTTTTCGGTGGGGGGACTGGGGGTCAGTCCTAAGTAATGGATTATTTCTTCGCATGCAGAAGGTGTCGTAAGCTCAAGGTATCTACTACTTAGGACCGACCCCTCCCCGCCTGCCCCAAACGCGCGCCATCGCCGTGGTGGTCCCACGCGAGCCGCCAGGAGTACGGTTTTCGCTCGCCCTGCTGAGGAGACGCCACATTCGATTGCGAGGTCCCTCGCCGTCGCTCCGCCGACGAAACGCTTTGGCGCGCAGGAGGCTGCGCGCCTCGGGATAACAGCGCAATAAAACCATCTCGCGATGGCGCCAGCGGCTACCGCGTTTCCGCCCGGGAATCGATCTGATCCAACGTGGGATTGTTTTGCCTGACCCATTGTTGGATCGCATCGACTTCGCCCGGATCCACGGCCGTCGCCCGGGACTCCTCGGTCTTTTTCTTGAATTTCCAGTGCCGCCCGTGGCGATAGAGCGCGTAATAAAATGTCTTCGCTTCAACCACACCGACGCCGCTGCAACGCATCGCGTCATAAAACATCCGATCCACTTGCTGCCATGGACGCGATTTCTGATCGTAGGCGACGTCGTGGAGGACGGACGCGTTTCGATATTTGCCTTCGAAAGGGCCGCCGAAGAAGGGCCAGAGCGCGCGAGGAATCGAAGCGCCATCAACGTCCGATCCGGCGGGTGCAATCCAGACCACACCCTTCGGATCGGTGTAACGCAGTTCGTTCAAGAGCGTCATCGTTCTGCCGTCGGCCTCCCAGCGGGTGTCGATTGGGCCACTGAAGTAACCCCAGGTGTTGGTGGGTTTGATGTGCTCCTGCTGGACAGATTTTTTCCTCCCAAAAACGCAGGAAG
Source organism: Chthoniobacterales bacterium (assembly GCA_036385955.1). GTDB lineage: Bacteria > Verrucomicrobiota > Verrucomicrobiia > Chthoniobacterales > UBA10450 > AV80. The sequence continues at coordinate 7,642 of DASVJK010000039.1, forward strand.
AAAGAAGTACGGCGATAATGAGAACAAGAACGACTCTCACAAGCACTCGTTAGGTCACGGAGGGAACGAGATCTTTTTCTCGCTTTTCGCGGGGCGCCTGCGACGCGGGGGAAGGAGTCGAGGCGGCCGGTCGCCGAAAACTTTTCAAATAAAAGAGCATGAAGATGCCGGAGACAATCAGGAGGGAGCCGATCCATTTAAGGAGCCACCCCGGATCGCGCAGAATCTGAATCGTGCTCTGCCCAAGGTTCTCCGGGTTCCAGGAGGCCTGTGACATTTTGTAAGTGAGTCCGGTCCAGGTGCGCCACCATGCGCCGGGATAACTGAACGGGTTATTCATCCAGCATTGGCCAGTGGCGGTCTGGCCCTCCTGGCTCGTGACGAGCACAGTGCTCTTGAATCCCGCCGGACTGTCGTTGCCTTCATTGCGTTGCACTTCGAATTCAGTCAGCTCCAGAGCAATCGGCAATGGTATTTGCTTCCAGCCGTACGCGATTTGCACATCCGCCGGTGACGCCGGCACGCTCACCTGCCAGCCGGCCGGGACCCATTGCTCGGAAATTTCGGAGCCTTGTTGGAGGTGGATGCGGACGCCATCGGGCAACTCCGCCGTGGCGGGCGCATTCGTGGCGGAATTAAAATCCATCCACTCCTCGGCGTGCGGCATTGTGCGATCGAGCGTCAGTTGCCAGTCGGCCCAACCCGTGGTGAGCGGCTTGTTCAATTCGAGTTTGCCGGTGGAATGCCCGAGCTTTCGCGAGGCAAGATCGTAGCTAACGCTGCCGTCATCGGTGATGAAGAGAGTGAGATGATTCGGTGGGGTCGTGCCCGCTGCCGGCATCTCAGGTGTGACGCCCGGAGTGTTGCCATGAGCATTGGGCGCGGTAGAAACGGGCACTCCCTTGCCGCGGAGCGTCACGACGACCGCAGGATTATTCGGCTGATCGCTCAACGAGCCAGGTTTCCCATTGTCGATTCGAAAGTCCGACCAGTAGTTTTCGAGCCGCAACGTAAATGAGCTGCCGTCCATCGGCGCGTCTTTACCGAGATTCTGCGCGACATCGAAGGTCCACGTCTTTCCCGCGAGGTTAACGACAACGCTGCCTTTGTTTCCATTCTGCGGCTGGGTCAACTGGACTTTTGCGCCGGTGTTTCCGCCTTTCACGACTTTGGCGATCTGCTCCTCGGGCGCTTTCGCAAAAGCAAAAATCGTTTCTTCGATTTCCACCTCAGCGGTGCTCTTTGCCTCATCAGGCGCAGCAGGCGAAGCGTTTGCCGGTGCGGCCCCGCGTTTCAACTCGATGGTCGCCAGGCCCATGTTGAAGGCGCCGTGCTGGTGATCGTCCGCCAGGAGCCAGCTCTCCAGGCGCTGGCTCATCATCGCGGTCGCGATCGTGAAATGAAGCGCGGGCGTGCCTCCGTCATTGAGCGGCTTCGGGTTCAGCTTACCCTCGAGGGCCGGCGCATATTCCACGATGCTCAGCCGGGCTCCTCCGGCGAGCAGGCCGAGGTCCCATGGTTTTTGCGGCGTGGGCGGGCGATGAATGAATTCGACGTCGAAGCCCTTGACGATCCCATCGGTGTCGCGCACACGGAGCTGATGTTGATCGACCAGCAGACGATTGCTCGGCGGTTCGCCTTTGAAGAGCGTGACGGTTCCTTCGATTCCCCAAGTGCGTCCGATGAGCGATCCGGTCAGGAGCGTGATGATGCCGAGATGCGTGATGAGGAACGCGACGTGATGTTTTTTCCAAGGCCAGCGTGACAGCGCCGAGACGATGAGGTTCGACGCGAGAAAGAGAAGCCAGACGTTGAACCATGGGGTGCCGTAGACATAAGCGCGTGCCACCTTCGCATCGAAGGTCGATTCGTAGATTGTGCCCGCGATGGCGCCGATAATCAGCACGGCCAGCAACACGACCGCCAGCTTGAGCGAAGAAAAAAAGCGGAAGACCGGATTGCGCTGCCAACTGGGGCGCGAAGTGGAGGAGGGTGCGGCCATTGTGGTGAGCGGATATTTTCCGCGAGAAGTTCGACAGGTTCAACGCGAGAGTTCACCAAGGTAGGGACGCCTCTCCGAGGCGTCCGGCTTCCAGGTAACACGCCAGAATCAGATCGACGGACGCCTCGGAGATGCGTCCCTACCTGTTCTGCTCCAGCGCCGTGCGGAAGTCTTGCAGATGACTGGCGAAGCCGCTCGCATCGAAGGCATCGAGCGTCTTTACATCCTGGAAAAGCTGATTGAGCTCGGGGTCGATTTTCAGGCGCACGCCGCGATTCTGGTTGAGCGCATTCGTGAGCCGGTCGAGCGCGAGGGCGAGACGCTTCGCGCGTTGACCGAGCAATTGGTTCGCAGTTCCCTTCGCGGTGAATTCCGCGTCCACGGACGCCAGCGCGACGAGCAAAGACCGCGCGGCGCTGTCGCTCCAGTTGGAGGTCGACGCGCGGCGCGCGAGCGCATCCGCTTGGGTTTGCATACTGGTGAAATCCGACCTGCCGGGAGTGCTCGAGGGCTGGCTCACGGGCGACGGGATACTCCCCGCGGATGTAGCCGTCGCGCAAAGCCACGCCAATCCATTCCAGCGCGCGATGGAGAACGCATCGTTTTGCGGATCGCTGGCGAGCGCCCAACTCATTTCGCGCAGTGCTACCGCTTGTCCGGTAAGCCATTCGCGCAGTCCGCTCCACGGTTCCTCATCGCGCCAGTGTTTCGGCTCGGCGACTGATTGGCCGTCGAGCTCGAAAAACAAATCGGGATGGCCCGCTTTCAAGAGTTCGGGCGCAAGATTTTGATGACAGGCGACGCAGGCGTTTGCGCGCACGTAGAGGTTGCGGAGATCACGCATGCCGGCGGCTACCCGCGTGTTGTAATTCCAATCCGTTCGCGTGTGTCCACGCAGCCAGCCGCCGGCGGCGCCATGGCAGGTTTCGCAAGAAACACCTTCGTCCGGATGCGCGGTGGGCGTGAGCCGGCTGGGTGCGACAGATTGCAGCGGCGAATGACAAACAGTGCAGCGCGCGCTCGACTGCGCCCCACCGACTCCGAGGCTTTCTGCAATCCGTTCCGACCGCGAATTGAGCAAAACCGCATACGCCTTGGTGTGAAAATCCTGCCGGCTCCAGGTGATATACTGGCTCCGCTTCGGACCGGCGCCACCGTGACAGCTGGATGATTTGCAGCCGATCGATCCAACAAACGCGCCACCGGTCTCGCGAACTTGCCGCGGCTCTTTCGCCGACAGATTACCCGCGTGCGCGAAAAGGAGAAGACAGATCGACGCAGCTCGCAGTAACACGCAAAAAGCTTAGCACCGGCATCTTGGAAAATGCGACTGCAAAGGTAGGTGAAAACGGTGCGCTGGTCGTGTTCGCTGAGTAGCGTCACGCATCCGGCCTGGGGGCAGGCCGGCTCCAATGCTGTAGCCGCTTCGCTGTGGGAAGCGTGGGCGAGCGCGTGCCAACACGGGTGCGCGCAGAGGTAACGGCGATGGAGCGGCGATTAGTTAGCCCAGGATTTCCACTTCTTGCGCAGCGGTTTGACGTATCGATCCACGTCGACTTTCTTCAGTCGGTCCACGCCCTCCTTAACGGCATCGGCGGAATCTTCGTATTTTCGCCGCATCGATTTGAAAAGCGGCCAGAGGAACGGAAGAGAAAGCACGCTCAAATCCACGTTTCCGAGGGGCGATCTTGCTTCGACTTCTTTTTCGGCCGAGCTAGACGCGTAACGGATCGCCAGACCGATCGCGACACCCAGTGCGAGCGCCCCGATCACGGTCGGCACGGGATTCTCCCGCAGAAAAAACTCCGTGCGCTCGCGGGCCGTCCCTGCTTTTTCCTTTGTTTGCTCCCACGCTTCGCCCGCCGCCATCGAAACCTTGCCGGCCGCCTGGCGCAAGCGCCCTGGGGTTTCCCCAGAAATTTGTTCGTCGCTCGACCTCATCGAGGCAGCCAGCGGATCGTCTTCCATAAATTCGTCGCCGTTTGGATTGATCATATAAACACTTCGTAAGTCGCCCCCCTTTTGCGTCTCTCATCCGAGCAGGAGAAGAAGGAAAAATCACCGCCATTCGTGCTTCGGATATTTCCGTTGGAGCTCTTTCTTGATCTTTGGATAGCCCTCACGCCAAAAATTATCCAAATCGTTGGTGATTTGAATCGGACGATGGTTTGGGGCGAGAACTTGAATTCTTAGCGCGGTGCGTCCGCGCCCTACCGCGAGACCGCGCGGAGTGTCATATAAATCCTGGATGCGGGCTGCGACCGTCGGTGAAGCGGCGTCGCCATAGGTGATCTTGGCGGCACGCCCGCTGGCCAATTTAATTCGTTCCGGCGCGAGCTCGTCGAGTGTTTGTTGTTGCGCTGCGCTCAGCCACGACTTCACGACGGGCCAGGCCGGCCGCTCCTTGATCTCTTTATAGCTCGTCGCGCCCTGGCAGATTTGTTCCAGGAGCAAGAGTTTCCCGGCTGCGTCGATCCGTGGGAATTCCAATTCCGGAAACTCCGTCGCAACGAAATTCACGCGCTCGATCCACTGCTGGACCGCGTTGTCCCAATGTTTGAGCGGACAACTTCCAGCCAACACTTCGCGGGCGAGGATCTGCGCCGCGGCTGGATCGCCCTTCGGAGAAAAGTCCTCGCTGCGCAAAACCAGATCCTGAAAGAGCGTCGCCCGATGACCGACAGCGCGACGAAGAGCTGAATCGAACTCAACGCGGGTTTCTTCCCGAAAAGATTCCGGGAACAACTCGCGGAGCCAATCTTCTTCGATCTTCGTGGCGAGCGTAAGCAATACCTGCCGCTCTTTCTCGCTGCTCTCGATCTCGCGAACTTCAGAAGCCACGAGCAAACGCGCCCCGTGCACGGCACTTTCGCGCGCCAGCACACCGCGCCGGCCGTGCACGAGGGCACAACGCAACGTTCCGGCATCCAACCGCACGGCGACTTGGTCGGGAAATCCCGCCAGAACGCAACGCTCGATCGATCCGGCCCTGACCTCACCGGTCTCCAAATCAAGACCTTCATCGCGAGCGATCGCGAGAAATTGCTCAGTCAACTGCGCGGCCTCGCGCGCGGCACCGGCGTTGATCCCAAGCCGCGCGCAACGCTGCGCATCGAAGCGGCTGTTTTCCGCGTAGCGAAACGCGCGCATCAAAGTGAAAAGGTCCGATTCCGCGTCGCTGCCGAGCACATCTTCGCGGTCCTCGCGCGCTTGTTTGCCCTCGAGGCGGCGCAGGAGAGTGCGGCCTTGCGTGAGCGCCGCGATCAGCGCGACGGCGGGCATGCAACGATACTGTTGCGCGGCCAGAAGCATGCGCGCATAGCGCGGGTGGACTGGAAACGCCAGCATTCTCCGGCCGAGTGGCGTGACGGAGCTCGCAGCCTCGCCGGCATGGAGCGCCCCGAGATCGACCAGGAGCTGTTCCGCTCTCGAGAGCGCCTGCGGATCAGGCGCTTCCAGCCAGCGGAAGCTCCCGATTTCCTCGACGCCGCTCGCTTTCAGTGTAAGAACGACTTCGGCTAGATCCAGCCGTTTTACCTCGGGTAATTCCTGCGCCGCGCGCTCGAGATGCTCGCGCTCGGTCCAAAGCCGCAGGCAATGGCCGGGCGCCGTCCGGCCGGCGCGGCCGGCCCGTTGCTCCGCGGAAGCGCGGCTGATTCTTTCGACAAGCAGCGTGTTGATTCCGCGACGCGGGTCGAACCGCGCGATGCGCGCAAGGCCGCTGTCGATCACAACCTGGACTCCGTCGATCGTGAGCGAAGTTTCCGCCACGTTTGTCGCCACAATCGCCCTGCGCTTTTCGTAATGGGCGAGTGCCGCGTCCTGCTCTGAAGGCGGCAGTTCGCCGTGAAGGGGCAGGACGACAAAGCGATCGCTCACCCGTGAGGCACGAACGGCGGAGATGGTTCGGCTGATCTCGTATTTTCCCGGCATGAAGATGAGCACGTCGCCTTCGGTCCGCGGCGCGACGCGTTCCAATTCGTCGGCCGCGAGGTCCCAGATGGGATAGCCGTCGCCACCGACCGGCTTCGGCAAGTAATCAATCTCGACTGGAAAGGCGCGACCGCTCGAACTCAAGACGGCGCATGGTGCCAGGTATTTTTCGACAAGCCCCGCATCTAACGTCGCGGACATGACGGCGAGCTTCAGGTCGGGGCGCGACGTCGCCTGGAGTTGGAGCGCTCGGGCCAGCGTGATGTCGCCGTAAAGATGACGCTCGTGAAATTCATCAAAGAGAATCGCGGAGACGCTGCGCAACTGCGGATCTTGAATGAGCTGTCGCAGGAGGATTCCTTCGGTCACGAAGCGGATGCGGGTGCGATCCGACGTAATGTTTTCGAAACGAATTTGGTAGCCGACTTCTTCACCGAGCCGGCTGTTGCGCTCGGAAGCGACTCGCGCAGCGAGGAGGCGAGTCGCGAGCCGACGCGGTTGGAGGATCACGACTTGGCGGTCGCCAAGCAATTCATGATCGAGTAGGATTTGCGGAACTTGGGTGGATTTCCCCGAGCCAGTCGGCGCCTGGATGATCAGTCGGGAGCGGGTTTTTAGTTCGGCAACGAGCGCGTGCTCGAGCTCGAAAATGGGCAGGTCCTCGCGTCGCATCGGAGGGGAACGTCCAACGCCCAACGTCCAACGTCCAACGCCCAATGAGGAACGCGGAGCGCCCTCTTATCGCCGGTGTCGCTCGCTAGTTCAGGGCCTTGTGAATCAGCCCGACGCCGCAGGCATCCTTGTAAAGCGGGCGCGGCAATTCCATTGTGCGCGCGTCAGCGTTTAAGCAAAAAGTTTCCACGTCAGGATGCGCCTTTCTCCACTCGGTGAACGCCCGCCCAACGCCGCCTTGATGCGTCACATCGAACTCCGCGGCGAAACGGCTGACATCGTGAAGAACGAGAAGGCCACCCGGCGCCAGCGCACCGTACCAGAGATCCAGTTCCGCCAGGGTAGCCTGGTATTCGTGCGAGCTGTCGATGATGATCAGTTCAGGATCGCCGCCCAGGTAATCCTTCACCGCAATGGGTGATTGTGGATCGAGTGAATTCCGCTCGGCGATCTCCACAAAATCCTGCAAACCGCCACGCGCGATCCAACGTCGAGACATTTCGCAACTGGCCGGATCGAGATCCAAACTGAAGAGGCCCTGCTCTACGTTCATTCGACGCAACATCCATCCGAGGAGAAGAGCCGAGTATCCGGCGCACGTCCCGAGCTGCACGATTCGGCTGGCGCGGCTTCCCATCACAAGCCCGTGCAGAATTGAAATCAACGGAACCGCGCATTCGCCAATCGGACCACTCTGATCGGTTTCTCGGTACCACTCGCGTAGCGTGGTCCATTCGGCTTCGCTGAGTTCCGAATAAATCGGCGGCACGTAATCGGTGCCGGGCAAACGGTGCCACCAATAACGCGGGCCCGGCTTCTCCCTCCAAGCGCGCGAGCGCGACGAGTGGTCGGACATCACGGCGCGAGGCGATCGATCAGCCACGTGCCATCGGCTTGACGCGAATAACGAAATCGGTCGTGAAGACGATTGGGCCGGCCTTGCCAGAACTCGATTTTGTCCGGCTTGACCCGATACCCGCCCCAATGCGGTGGCAGCGGAATATCGCCGCTCGCGAAACGTTCCGTCATCTCTGTCAGGCGCGCATCGAGGACTTTTCGGGCGTCGATGACCTCGCTCTGCTTCGAAACCCAGGCCCCGAGCCGGCAGCCGACCGGCCGCGAATGAAAGTAGGCAGCGGAATCTTCGCGCGATGTTCTTTCCACGGTGCCGCTTATTCGAACCTGACGCTCCAGTTGCGCCCAATAAAACGCCAGCGCTGCGGCCGGATTCGATTCGATCTCCCGGCCTTTCTCGCTGTCGTAATTCGTGAAGAAAGCGAAGCCGCGCTCATCGAATCCTTTTAGTAAAACGATGCGGACGGAGGGTTTGCCGTCGGGAGTGGCGGTCGCCAGACTCATTGCATTGACGTCACGAATGTCCGCGGCGAGCGCAGCCGCGAACCAGGCGCCGAATTGTTGGAGCGGATCGGAATGAAGATCGGCGCGGCGCAATCCATAGGCGGCATCATTTCGCAGTCCGGTGAGATCAGGTGGCATCGTGTCCATATGGTGAAGACGCCAAAGATTATTTGAGTCCGACGAAAATGTCGAAGGGCATTGTAGCCGCCGCCCTGCGGGCGGCGGAGCACGCGGAGCGCTTCGCACAGCGAAGCGGCTACAGCTAATTGATCATCACGACCGTGCCAACTGGAATCTCGACAAAGAGTTTGCGGGCGGCGTCGGAAGGAAGACGAATGCAGCCGTGTGACGCCGGGTATCTCGGCACAACCCCTTCGTGCATGCCGAAGTCCCGACAATTGAGGCGCATGAAATAGGGCATGGCGCATTTGTAGATGGTGGAGCGATGGTCGCGGTCTTTGTCGGTAATCACGTAATGACCGGGCGGCGTCGTGAAACCCTGGCGGCCAGTCGAACACTGTGTGGTAAAAACGGTGACGCCATCCTTGACGACCGCCATGTTTTGTTTCGCGAGCGAAATTTCGACACGGAGTTGATCAGGCATTGGACCGCCGCCAAGGAGCATCTGCATGCATTGCCAGTTTTCGCTCCAAGCGGCGAAATAAAGCGGGAGCATTTTTTCGCGCGGAGTGGCACGGTTCCGATCGGCGCCGGCGTCGAGCAGGGCGCGGACGTAATCGGCTTTGCCGAGCCCTGCGGCCAGCATCAACAAATTAATGCCTGTCTCCTCTTGAATATAAAGGCGCAGGTATTTTGATTTGAGCATAGACATGAAGTCTTTCTCGCAAACTTTCGGCAGGACGATGTTCGGGTCGCTGCCGCAGGCTAGCAGAGTATGGAAAAGCGCCGCGTCATCACTGGCGATGGCGTAGGCGATGAGCGGGACGGTGCCGTCTTCGCGGGTGGGGGGCGCGGGGTGTTTGCTCAAAAGAAGTCGAACTTGCTCCTTCATATCCGCGCGCAACGCGGTTTCGAGCGCGCGCCGGGTGTTCGCTGTCCATTGGAGCGTGGCCGGGAATCGCTCAAGGACGGTCTGGAAAATTTTCATGTCGCTGGTCTCAAGGGCCATCGTGAGGAGATCATTTCCCGCTGAGGCCACCTCGAGGTTCGACACCAGGGGGAGAAGGAGTTGGACGGCTTCAAGTTTTCCGGTGGTGATGGCGTAATGCAACGCGCAGCGTCCGGCTAGGTCTGTAAAATCCACGCTCGCTTGCCGTTCCAGGAGTGTGCGAAGGATTCCGACGTTGCCCTGCATGGCGGCCGCCATAAGCGGGGTGACACCTGTGTCGTCCGTCGTTTCAACCGACGCGCCGGCGTCGAGCATGCGCAGAACGGTCTCCCAATCCTGCTTCAGTGCGGCGACAACAAGCGCGACCTGGCCTGGAAGGGCGGGCACATTCGCGTCGAGACTCGACGTGAAGCAGTGATCAATAATGAAAGTTCTGCGGGCCGCCGCCATCGGGAACGCGGCATAGGCGCCAGGCAACGAAGCTCTCGTGTCCACGTTCCCGGATGGTGCAGGAGCGGGAATTGGAAGCGTTGCCTCCGGATCGGGCGTGAGGCTCGTCGCTCGAACCATAATCAGCGCCGCAGCCGCGTTGCTGACAAAAATTCGAATTGTTGATGCGCGCATATTCCAGAGTTACGGGAGAATCCTACACCCGGCGTCAAGAGGCTAGTAGCACGAGGGGAGCCAGCGTGGTTCCGGGGCAAACTAACGCACTGCCTGCGCGCTTGCGGGTGTCTGACAGTCGAACGTGCCGGGCAGACAACATGGCCGCTCGGTAAATCAGCCTTGACTGGGCAGGAGGTCGCAAAATAGGGTTCGTTTTCACCTTGCAATCTCCCGCCCGTAGATCGGTCTAGTAGGGATAGCCGCGCGGACGCCTGAGTAACCCACACCGAAAAGGAATATACAGATGAAAATAACCATCCTCGCCCTCACTGCGTTCGTCGTGGTCGCCGCCCCCTTTGCGTGGGCTCAAGAAGAAACCGCGACATCAGCGCCAACGCCCGAAGCGACCGCGCCAGAGAAATCGCCGTCGACCGCCACGGACCCGAGCGTATCGGTCGCGACTGAAAAGTCGGCGTCGCCTGCGGCAAACAAGAGCAGCTCGCCCGCCGGACCATTAAAAGCCTCTTCGCCCGCGAAAACCACCGCCGCGTCGACAAAATCCGCGCCGCCGGCTGCCGTCATGCCGACGAAGAAATCGACTATGGAAGCCACGTTGAAAGACATTGAGGACAAGTGGGAAGCCTCATTCATGTCGCACGATCCTTCGGTCGCCCAAGCCTACCTCGGGGACGACTACCGCGGCGTGAGCTCGAAGGGCAAGGTTATGAGCAAGTCCAGTCTCCTGGCCGAGATCAAGAAGGACACCGACACCTACACTTCCGCGAAGAATGGAAATATGGACGTACGCGTTTACGGCGGCCACTTCGCGGTCGTCATGGGGACTTCCACGGAAGTCGGCAAGGGCAAAGATGGCAAAGCTTTCAAGCGCAGCTTTCGATGGACTGATGCCTGGGTAGACCGCAACGGAAAATGGCAGTGCGTCGCTTCCCAATCCATGCTGCTCTCGAAATAAATCCCACCAGAGATAAGCCGAACCGAGGAGCGGGCAAGCAATGACTGTGCTGCTCTCCTCCTAATCTTGCGGTCGTCTTCCCCGACAAGGTAGAACATCAATGAACCCTTACACGCCACCGCCTAATACCCCGCCCGAACGAACTCATTGGTGGTGGCGGAATTGGAAATGGTTCGTGCCGACTGGATGCCTCGGAATGTTGCTTCTCGCGGCGAGCTTTGTTTTTGTCATCGTTAGCATTGTCTTCGGCGCGCTGAAGTCGTCCGACGCCTATAAGACTGCCTTGGCCAAGGCAAAGGCAGATCCCAGGGTGGTGAATGCGCTCGGATCCCCAATCACGGACGGGTTCTTTGTTTCGGGAAAAACGAACGTGAGCGGTTCATCTGGACACGCCGACCTGACTGTCCCGATCTCCGGTCCCAACGGCAAGGGCACAATCTACTTCGTCGCCTCGAAATTTGCGGGCGAGTGGACTTTCTCAAAGCTGGTCGTCGAAATAGGAAAAACGGGGGAAAGAATCGATCTAACCGAGAAAGCCCCTAGGACGGTGCCTTAAGCCAAGGAGCTGCGGTTTCCAAACCGCCTCTCCCTGGCTTGATTCGTGAACAATATTTCGCGAGTGCCTTGTTTACTCGTACGCTGAGGCCGGTAGCTTAGACGCCCATGCCCGTCTCAGAGGAACAAGTTAAGGAAGCTCTAAAACGCGTGAAGTATCCCGGCTTCAGTCGCGATATTGTTTCGTTCGGGCTGGTGAAGGGAATTCAGATCGAGGGCGGAGCTGTGACCGTTCAGTTGGCGCTCGCTACAAACGAGCCGGCGATTCCTCAAACGATCAAGATGGAGGCGGAGGAAATCCTGCGTGCAATGGCTGGCGTGGAACAGGCGAAGGTGTTGATCGACATCCAGGCGCCGCCGGCCGGAGCGGGCGCGGCCGGCGTTGGGACAACACGCATAGAAGGAATCAAACACGTCATCGCGATCGCGAGTGGCAAGGGTGGAGTGGGGAAATCGACAGTTGCAGCCAATCTCGCCGTGGCCTTGGAGAAAACAGGTGCGCGGGTCGGACTTTGCGATTGCGACATTTACGGGCCGAGCATTTCGCTCATGTTCGGCACGCGGGATCGTCCCACGGCCACGGAAGAGAACCGCATCATCCCGATCGAGCAATACAACCTGAAGCTGATGTCGATGGGCTTCCTGCTCGACGACTCCGCCCCCGCGATTCTGCGCGGACCGATGGTGACGCGATACACGCAGCAATTCCTGCGACAGGTCGAATGGGGCGAGCTCGATTATCTTGTGCTCGATCTGCCGCCGGGCACGGGCGACATTCAACTCACGATTGTGCAGACGGTCGCACTCGCCGGTGCGATTATTGTGACCACGCCGCAGGAAGTTGCCCTAATCGATGCGCGGAAGGCTGCGACCATGTTTGAAAAAGTGAACGTCCCGGTGCTCGGGCTGATTGAAAACATGAGCTACTTCGAGTCGCCGAGCGACGGGAAGCGGTATGACATCTTTGGTTCCGGTGGCGGGGAGCGCGAAGCCAGACGTCTTCGCGTTCCATTGCTCGGCCAGATTCCGATTGATATCGCAACACGCGAATCCGGCGATCGTGGAATGCCCATTACCGGCGAAAGAGGCGATTCCCCGGTGGCCGCCGAGTTCATGAAAATCGCGCGAGAGTTGTGCAGAACGCTGCCCTCGACGGGAAATTGAATAGGCACGGCCGCTGCTACATCTAAGTTAGGACGATATGGTTTTTGTTGACCAATCGTCGTTTGTATGAAAAACGTCCCGAGATGATCGCTTCGCAAGGAGAACAGTCACAGTTCGTTGAGAACTCGGTGCTCTACAAAGAGTTCCTGGCCGAGCGGGAGGAGATTTTGAAACACAAGTGGATCGAGAGCGAGAAAGCCGGGACAGATATCGGCTTCGAAAAGGCGCTGCTTGATTGGATCGTGAAATATCGTTCCAGCTGGCGAAACAAGCGGATGAAAGGGGCCAAGGCCGAACCGACCGCAGCGTAATCTCGCCATTTTCCTTTAATGCGATCCCGCGAGATCGCCAAGGAACACGTGACCAACAACCAAAACGCCCGCACTTCGCCCGCGCCCGCCACTCTTCCGGTGATGGATGGCGAAGCCATTAACCGCGCACTTCGCCGGATCGCGCACGAAATCATCGAGCGTAATCCAGAGCTTGCCACGGTAATTCTAGCGGGAATTCCATCGCGCGGCGTCGAGATCGCGCGGCGGATTGCCGGCATCATCGAGTCGCTGGGGAAAACTCCAATCAAGACCGGCATCATAGACGTCTCGATGCATCGGGACGATGTCGGGACGCGGGCCGACTTGCCGAGGGTCCAGGCGTCGAGGCTGCCGCTGCCGCTCGAGAATAAAACAGTTATCATCGTCGACGACGTTTTCTTCACCGGCCGGACAGCGCGCGCGGCAATGGACGCCCTCAGCTCGTTCGGTCGTCCCGCCCGCATTCAGCTCGCCGCCCTCATAGACCGTGGCCACCGCGAATTGCCCATTCGTGTGGATTATGTGGGGAAAAATCTGCCCACGGCGGCCGGAGAGCGTGTGCGTTTACGTCTCGAGAATGTGGATGGAGAATCGGACGCCGTCTGGCTGGTGAAGGAAGAAAAAGCATGACGGAACGATCCAAATCCAAAATGCGCTGGCAGCGAAAAGACCTGCTCGGCATCCGCGAGCTTTCCGCGGAGGAAATCATATTCATTCTCGATACGGCGGATGCCTTCAAGGAAGTCGGGACCCGCGAGATAAAAAAGGTCCCGGCGTTGCGCGGCAAAACGCTTGTGAATTTTTTCGTCGAGCCGAGCACGCGCACGCGCATGTCTTTCGAGATCGCTGCGATTCGCCTGAGCGCGGACGTCATCAATATCTCGGCGACATCCTCCAGCCTAACGAAAGGTGAAACCCTTAAAGACACCGCAAAGATTCTCGAGGCGAACCATGCCGACATTATCGTCCTGCGGCACAGTTCGTCCGGGGCGCCGCAGTTCCTCGCCGAGCGCCTCAGCTCGAGCATAATCAATGCGGGCGACGGCGCGCATGAACATCCGACGCAGGCGCTGCTGGATCTTTACACGATCCGGGAAAGAAAGGGCGCCGTGGCCGGACTTCATGTTGTTATCATCGGCGACATCCTCTTCAGCCGCGTTGCGCGATCGAATATCTTCGGCCTGCTCAAACTCGGTGCCCGCGTGACATTGGTCGGGCCGAGCACGCTGGTGCCGCACGAGTTTGAAAAGCTGGGTGTCACCGTGTCCTACGACATCGACGAAGTCTTGCCGACAGCCGACGTGGTGAATCTGCTTCGGATTCAGCATGAGCGTCAGCGCAAAGAATACTTTCCAGGGGTGGGTGAATACATCCGACTGTTTGGCCTGACCAAAGATCGAGCGAAGCTGCTGAAACCGGATTGCTTGATCATGCATCCGGGCCCGATCAACCGCGGCGTCGAAATCGACAGTGAATTGGCCGACGGCGCGCAAAGCGTCATCCTGGATCAAGTCACCAACGGCCTCGCGATCCGCATGGCGGTTCTTTATCTCTGCGGAGGAATTTCAACGCCATGAACACGGTCATTCGCCATGGCCGGATCGTCGATCCAGCGAATAAGCGCGACGAAATTGGCGATTTGTTGATTGTCGATGGTCAGATCGCTTCGCCCGATCAACTTTCAACCCTCAACCCTCAACCTGATGAGATTGATGCGACCAATCTCGTTGTCTGCCCCGGCTTGATCGACCTCCACGTGCATTTGCGGGAGCCGGGATTCGGCTGGAAAGAGACGATCGAGTCCGGCGCGCGCGCCGCGGCGGCTGGGGGATTCACCACCATCGTCTGCATGCCGAATACGTCGCCGACAGCGGACAGTCCGAGCACGATCGCCTGGATCGAAGATCGCGCGGCCAAAGTGGCATGCGTGAACGTGCTGCCCACAGGCGCGATCTCGAAGGGCTTAATGGGAGAAGAGCTTGCGCCGCTCGGTTCGCTCGCGCAAGCCGGTGTAGTAGCGATCACCGATGACGGGCGATGCATCCAGAATAACGAGTTGATGCGCCGCGCCGTTGAATACGCGCGCATGGTAGGCCTCCCCGTTTTCGATCACTGCCAGGATTACAATCTCGTCGGAGCGGGCGTGGTTCACGAAGGTTACTGGAGCACGCTCCTTGGCCTGCCGGGCTGGCCAAGCGCTGGCGAGGAGGCGATCGTCATGCGCAATGTCCTCTTGGCGGAACTCTGCGACCATCACATTCACTGCCAGCATATCAGTGCTGCTGGCAGCGTGCGGATTCTGCGCGAAGCGCAGGCGCGCGGCGTCAAGATCAGCGGCGAAGTCTGCCCGCATCACATCGCGCTTACCGATGCCGCGATTCAGAACTTCGATACGAATTTCAAAATGAATCCGCCGTTGCGGGCGAAAGAGGACGTGGCTGCATTGCTCGAGGGGATCGCCGACGGCATAATCGGGATACTCGCCAGCGATCACGCGCCGCACGCAAAGTTCGAAAAAGAAGTCGAGTTCGACGCTGCGCCGTTTGGAATCGTGGGACTGGAAACGGAGCTGGGATTATTTCTTGATTTGCTCATTCACAAAAACAAAACGATCGACCTTCCGCGCTTGATTGAGATGTTCACGGTAAATCCGGCGCGGCTTCTACAAATCGATGCCGGAACGCTTTCGCCGGGGCGAACCGCCGATGTGACCTTGATTGATCCGGAGTTGGAATGGACTTTTGAGGCAGGCGCCTCGCAATCGATTTCGCGCAACACGCCCTTCGACGGATGGAAGCTGAAAGGCCGCGCGGTTCGTACTATTGTCGGCGGACGAACGGTTTGGAAAATGTAGAGGCGCTTGGCACAAGCGCCTCTACATTACCCGGAATAACCGCCCGAAATGTAGTTTTCGAGATGGGCGATCGTGGCCGATTGGCTGGCGATGACCCACTTGACCAAATCGCCGATCGAAATAACCCCGCGCAGCGTATCGCCATCGACCACGGGCAAGTGCCGGATTCGCTTCTCAGTCATCATGCGCAGGCAGTTCTCGACCGGCTCTCGCGGAGCGACGATCGTGAGATCACTCGACATGATTTCGCGCACTTGAGTTTCGCGCGAACGTTTCCCGCGCAACATCACTTTGCGCGTGTAATCGCGCTCCGAAATCATCCCGAGAAGCCGCCCGTCCTGAACGACCAGGAGCGCGCCGACGTTCTTGCCGGCCATGAGGTCGATCGCCTCGTAAACAGTCGCGTCAGGCGAGACCGAAAAGATCTCGCTGCCTTTCTGGCCGAGAATCGCATCGATTGTTCCGCTTACATCCATGATCGAGAGGCGCCGCCTTTGCAGCAAATTCGCCGAGGTGGAAACGAAAGTAACGAGGCGCGTCCCGCCTTGCAATGTTTCTCTGCGACGGGGTCAAGATCTTCTTGAGAGGACGAAGTCGAATTCGCGCTGCTGCGGCCGCGAAACGGGCGCGGCAGCTGCCGCGATTGAAAAGCGCAACGCGCGCAAAATGCGCAGGCCGCGCTCGATTCGATCCGGGCGAACGGAATACGGAACGGAAAGCAAACCGCGACGCGGATAGTGAGTTTTGTATCTTTTCATGGCGTCATCATGAAACAGGGGGTAGGACATTGACTGTCTTAAGGAGAAATAATTTCGATTATTTTCTCCCCGGCCGACAAACCCTCGAACTTGAAGCGACGACCCAAGACAGTCCAAGGCGATGACGGTTTCTCCCGTCCCCCGCTGCAACGAATGATGCGGTTGCACGCCGCACTTAAGTCACATCACTTTCCGAACTGCCAGAAGATCGCGGCGGAACTCGAGGTCTCGCCAAAAACGATTCAGCGTGACATCGACTTCATGCGCGATCGGCTTGGTCTGCCGATCGGTTACGACGCTCAAAAGTTTGGATTCTACTACACGGAAGCGGTCACCGGATTTCCGACCATCGAGGTTTCGGAGGGCGAGATCACGGCGCTGTTCGTCGCGCAAAAGGCCCTCGCGCAGTATAAGGGAACGCCCTTCGAGCGTCCGTTGCATTCGGCCTTTCGAAAGATCACTGATGGTCTAAAGGATCGCGTCTCTTTCTCGTGGACCGATCTTGAGGATGTCATTTCCTTCCGCAGCGCTGGCGCGAGCCCGGCCGACCTCGAACTTTTCGAGGTCGTGAGCAAAGCGGTGCTGCGGTCCGTCGAATTGGATTTCAAATATCGGAAACTGAAAAGCCGCGAGTACGAACCGCGTAGAGTCCGTCCCTATCACCTCGGCTGCCTCGAGAACCAATGGTACCTTTTCGCGGAAGATTTGGACCGGGCGCAGTTGCGGACTTTTGCACTTCCTCGCATGCAAAAGGTCTCGCTGACGACGAAGGGTTTTCGTCGTCCTGCGGACTTTTCAATCACCAAGATTCTGAGCGGGAGCTTTGGCGTATTTTCATCAGGCCGGAAACATCGAATCCGGCTGCAATTCGATCCTTACGCGGCGCGTTTGGTCTCCGAGCGGACCTGGCACGAATCGCAGCGAATACGTTCTCTCCCCGATGGAGCGATGATTTTGCGGCTCGAACTCGGTGGCTTGGAAGAAATCGAGCGCTGGATTCTCAGTTGGGGTAGCCATGTTCGCGTGCTGGAGCCCGTGTCGTTGCGCAACGTGATTCGCGATGCGGCGGCGGCGATAGCGAAACTTTATCAATAAGGTGTCATCCCGAGCCGCGCAGACGGCGAGGGACCTCACAAATGAAAATTGCGGCCCGCGCGATTGAAGGACGCGACCAACTCCGGTGGCGAGGTCCTTCGGCGCGCTTCGCCAGCCTCTGGATGACAGAAGTTACGTCAGCGGTGCGCGAATTTGTCTTCGATTAGCTCATGAACAAATCCGGTAATCGCTGGATGATCGAGGCGATCGACCACTTCATTGAGAAACCCGCTAACCAGAAGCTGTTTGGCAATCGGAAGCGGAATGCCGCGCGCGAGAAGATAGAACATCTCGTCTTCGTTGATCTGGCCGGAAGTCGCACCGTGGCTGCACTTCACGTTGTCGGCCAGAATCTCGAGGCCCGGCATCGAATTCGCCTCGGCATCATCGCTCAGCAGAAGATTGCGGACCGTTTGATAGGCATCGGTAAAATGCGCATGCGGCTCCACCCGGATCAGTCCGCCGAAGGTATTTCGCGCGCGATCGGTGAGCGCGTTCTTGTAGAGGAGATCGCTCGTGGTGTGCGGACTGACGTGATCTTGCAGGGTGCGCGCGTCGAATTCTTGCGTGCCGTCGGTCACAGAGACAGCGAGTAGATCGCTGCGAGCGCCTTCGCCGGTCAAGCGGCTCAAACTTTCGAAGCGCGAATAGGCTCCGCCGAGATGAACGTTCAAACTCAACCCAGAGGCTTCACGGGAGACCGTGGTGGCGTTCATTTGAATCGACAGAACTTTCTGGTTCCAGTTTTGAGCGCAAATGTAGTTCACCTTCGCGCCCTGGCCGACGACGAGATCGTTTACGCCGCAGGCAAAACCGGAACGCTCCCGATAGGCGGAGCGAAAATGCTCGATCACCGTTACTTTGGAAAGTTCGTCGGCGACCAAAAGGACATGCGGAAAGACCGCCGCATTCTCCCCGTGCAGCCAATGGAAAATTTCAATCGGCAGTTCCACTTCGACGCCGCGCGGCACGTAAACAAAAGTTCCGGAGGTGACCCATGCCTGATGCAGCGCGGCGAATTTCGCCGACCCGAGCGTGGCCGGCTGCGCCATGAAATGCCGGCGAAATAAATCTTCGTGCTCGAGCAGTGCCCGCTCGAGCGGTATCAAGAGGACGCCGCGTTTCAGGAGTGTTTCGGTCAGCGGATCGCGTCGCAGTAATTGCTCGTCCGCGAAGATGAGCCGCCCCGCGACTGCTTCGAGAGCGACGGAGCGATCGAGTATTTCGCTGCGCTCGGTGTCAGTCAGTCTGGCCCCCTGCGTGTAGCGGGAAAGATCGAGCGCATCGACACTCGAAAAGCGCCAGGCCTGGTCCTTTCGATTTGGGAAAGGAAGCGACTCGAACTTCGTCCAAGCCGCGCGTTGTTGATCGCGAAACCAAGCGGGAAGTTCGGCGGCGCGCGCGTCGGAAGGTCCGGAAAGAATCGCCGGTTCGGAATGTTCCTGCGGCGATCCGAATTCCATTACTTCATCAAGAACGGCTGTCTGGTTAGTCATGCCCGGAAAATTAGACGCAAACGGCGGCCCGAAGACCGCCGCGGATCGCTCTTGTCTCGGGGGCGAAACCCTAGCCGACCGAGCCTTCCATCTCAAGCTCGATCAGGCGCTTGAGCTCGACGCTGTATTCCATCGGAAACTGACGCACGAGATCGTTCACGAAGCCGTTCACGCTTAAGCTCATCGCCTGCGCCTCGGTGAGGCCTCGTTGTTGCATGTAAAAAATCTGCTCCGCACTTACCTGGCTGACGCTCGCCTCGTGCTGCACGGAATTTCCAGTGCCGCGAACCGTGATCGCAGGATAAGTGTCCGTGCGACTGGTCGAATTGATCAGGAGCGCGTCGCACTCGGTGTTGTTCTTGCAATTCTTGAGATGTTTCGGGATGTGGACGAGACCGCGATAAGTCGCGCGACCTTTCCCGATACTGATGCTCTTGGAAATGATGTTGCTAGTGGTTTCATCCGCCGCGTGCACCATTTTCGCGCCGGTGTCCTGATGCTGCCCGTCGCCGGCAAGCGCGATGGACAGAACTTCTCCGCGGGCGCGCCGGCCTTTCATAATGACACCGGGATACTTCATGGTCAGCCGTGAGCCGATGTTGCAGTCGATCCATTTCACCTCGGCGTCTTCGTACGCGATGCCGCGCTTGGTGACCAGATTGAAAACGTTCGCCGACCAGTTTTGGACGGTAATGTACTGGAGCTTCGCGCCCTTCAGCGCGACCAGCTCGACGACCGCGCTATGCAGGGTGGCGGTGTTAAACTTAGGCGCGGTGCAGCCCTCCATGTAGGTCAGCTCCGAGCCTTCGTCACAGATGATGAGCGTGCGCTCGAATTGTCCGAAATTCTCGGCGTTGATCCGGAAGTAAGCCTGGAGCGGATGTTTCACTTTCACTCCCGGCGGGACGTAAATGAATGAGCCGCCACTGAACACAGCGGAGTTTAGCGCGCTGAATTTGTTGTCGCCGGTTGGAATGACTTTCCCGAACCATTTCCGGAAAATTTCCGGGTGATTCTTCAATCCTTCCGCGCTGCCGACAAAGATAACGCCCTGCTCGCCTACCGCTTTCTTGATGTTGGAATAGACAGCCTCGCTGTCGAATTGCGCTTCGACGCCGGCGAGAAATTTCCGTTCCTGTTCGGGAATGCCGAGGCGCTCGAAAGTGCGTTTTACATCGTCCGGCACGTCCTCCCAATTCCGTTTGGGTTGGGTCCCCGCGCTCAGGTAGTAACGGATATTATCGAAAACGATCGCTTCCAGGTCCTTGCTCGCCCAATGCGTCGGCATCGGTTTGCTCATGAAGGTCTTGTAGGCGTTGAGGCGGAATTGGCGGACCCAATCCGGATCTTCCTTGATGTCGGAAATGTAGTGGATCGTTTTTTCCGTGAGCCCAACGCCCGCGTCGTGCGTGTGCGTCTCGGGATAAGCGAAGTTCCCGACGTTCCGCTCGATTTCCAAAGGTGATACTTCCTTAACCATAAAATTCTCCCAGTTATGCCATCGCCGGCTCGCCGACTTCGTCCTTCACCGCCGCTTCGTAACCTTCGTAACCTTTTTCTTCCAGTTCCAGCGCGAGTTCTTTTCCACCGCTCCGAACGATCCGGCCCTGGATCATGACGTGTACACGATCGGGGATGATGTAGTCCAGCAAACGCTGGTAGTGCGTGATCAGGAGGATGCCGAGATTTGGGCCGCGCAAAGAGTTGACGCCATTCGCCACCACTTTCAACGCGTCGATATCGAGACCGCTATCGGTTTCGTCGAGCACGGCATATTTCGGCTCGAGCATCGCCAGCTGCAGAATCTCGTTCCGCTTCTTTTCACCACCGGAAAAACCTTCGTTCACCGACCGCGAAGTGAACGAGCGATCCATTTCCAGCAAGTCCATTTTCTCGTAAAGCTTCGCATAATAATCGGTCGCCTCGAGTTCCTCCCCCTCAGGCAAGCGGGCCTGCACCGCCGCGCGAAGGAAATTAGCGATCGTCACCCCCGGGATTTCGCTCGGATATTGGAAAGCAAGGAAGAGACCTTTGCGCGCGCGTTCGTCCGGCGCGAGGGCGAGAATATCTTCTCCATCCATCAGCACCTCGCCCGCGGTCACTTTGTAATCGGGGTGGCCGGCCAGCACCTTCGCCAGCGTGCTTTTCCCGGAGCCGTTGGGTCCCATGATCGCGTGGATTTCGCCCTTGGGAACGGCCAGCGAAAGGCCGCGGATGATCTCCTGGTCCGCGATGGAGACGCGTAGATTGGTGATGGACAATTGGTTCATTTCTCGGAAACGGAAGTATAGATAGTTTCCGAGGGTTTGCGAGCGACGAAATTCCCGCAGGCGTTGGGCTCGAACTGCGCAGAGCTGAAGCGTGTTGCCGCCGCCCCGCTCTGCCGGCGCGCTCCTGGCGGCACTTTTCCTGCTTTATTGATCGAGGGGAGTCCCAGCCGAGAGCGCGCCGACAGAGTCCACCACGCAATATTTTTACTTTTCGCTTCATGAACATTGACCCCTCAGAGAATCCTGCCCCGGCCAAGCCCCCCGCTGCGGCCACGAGTGAGTTGAACAATCTGCTGGAAATCATTTCCGGCACCAGCGCGGCCATCGAGAACATCTGGGATGGCAATGAAGGGTCGCAAAAGTATTTTGACATGCTTCGCACCAGCGTTGATCGCGCGGCCAAAGTGACGGCGCAGCTTGTCGAGCATGCTGGTGGTTCCGACAAAAAGGTTTTATTTCATCCGGAGCTAGCCGCTTTCGCCAAACCGAAGAATGCGACCTCGCCAGCGCCGGCACAAAAACAGCGATCGCTTCTGGTCGTGGATGACGAGCCGATGGCGCTCGTTCTTGCCAAACGCGTTCTCTCAGAGGCGGGTTTCGAAGTCGTGACCGCTCAATCGGGTTTTGAGTGCCTGGATCTTTTCCGCAAACGTCCGCGCCACTTCGATCTGATTCTGCTCGACCTCACCATGCCGTTCATGGACGGCGAAGAAACTTTTGGCCGTCTTCGAAGCATTCGCCCGGACGTCGTTGTGCTGCTGAGCACCGGCTTCATCGACCAAGAACGACTCGATCGGATGCTCAGCGCCGGGTTGGCAGGCTTTCTCAGGAAACCACATCGGCCGGACGAACTCGTGGCAAATATCCGGGCCATCCTCGAAAGCGTGAAGATGTCCCGGGCCGGCTGTGCCGCGGGCGCTGTCGCTTCCTCTTTCTAAAGAACCGCCGCTATGAGTTCTTCTCTCGCCAAGGTCTTCGATCAGTTAGCGCAGAATCGGCTCTTTGAAGGTATCGAATCCGATTTGCTCGATGAGATTGCACCCGATGTTCGCGTCGTTCAGCTAAACGCGGGCGAGATCATTTTTCGCGAGGGCGATCCAGGGGATTTGCTTTATCTCGTCGGCGAAGGGTCCGTGAAGATCTCGAAATCCAGCCGGGGCGGTCAGCAGGAGACACTCGGGTTTATCCAATCGGGAAATTTCTTCGGCGAAATGGCGCTGCTCGATGGGGAGCCCCGTTCCTCCATGGCCACGGCCGCTGAGCCAACGCTCCTCGGGGCAGTCGACGAACCGACTTTCCAGCACATTCTCGAGCTCGCTCCCAGCCGTTTGCACATGAATTTTCTGCGCTCGGTTTCCGAGCGGCTGCGCGGCGTGAATGCGCACTTCATCACCGAAGTGATGCGCACGGAGAGGCTCAGTCTGGTCGGCGCGATGGCCAATTCCATTATTCACGACCTGAAAAACCCGATCTGCATCATCCGCTGCTGCACAGATTTGATCGCTGGTGAAAGTAACGATCCTCGCCTGCACGA
>DASVJK010000040.1:0-7773 GCA_036385955.1 Chthoniobacterales bacterium
ATGATCTGCGCCTTGACGGCGAAGTTCCTCATGTTCGGGTGCGTGTTGTTTGCGCCAAGAACAAAACGGAGGAGCATGTTCCTCTCGTTCCTGAAATTGCTGAGGCGCTGCGAGCGCATCGCCCCGAGAATGCCTCGCCAAACGATTTGGTGTTTCCGAACGGCATTCCGCGCGCTGCGCGTTTGCAACGCGATTTGGAAAGCAATGGGATTGCGTACCAGGATGAATCGGGGAGGTATGCGGATTTTCACGCACTGCGTTACACCTGGACGACGTTTCTACAGCGGCATGGGATCGCGCAGCGTTTTGCAATGAAACTGCTTCGCCACAGCGACATGAAGCTGACGGCGAAGGTTTACACCGATGAGACGCAGTTGCCCATTTACGATGCGGTGAAGATTCTGCCTCGTCTTTTCGACGATACACAAATACGCGCACAGATTTCAGTCGCAGCGGGTCATCAGCTGTCGCACTTTGACGCGAACAGCGAGGCTGGAGAAGGCTGCCAAGTCCTTGGAAATGAGGCGTTCTGTCCGGTTGCGACGCTTCCTGTCGCAATAGGGGGAATGGAGCGGGTGAAGGGAATCGAACCCTCGTCAGTAGCTTGGAAGGCTACAGCTCTACCATTGAGCTACACCCGCGCGCCGAGTAAGCTGACGCGGCTCGCGACCGCTGCCAAGTTCTTTCTGGTTCGCGGTGCGTGTCCTTCACCTTGCGTTTTCGAGGCATGCGATCTAGCTAGATGGAATCATGAAAACCCGTGGTCTCTATCTGATCGTCACTGCATTTTTGTCGATCACGGCGCGTGGCGATCTCACTATTGTTCAAAACGTTGAAGGAAGCGGTTCGGTCAAACAAATCACGACGAAACTTAAAGGCGACAAAGCACGAGTGGAGGTGTCCCCGGAAGTCACGGCGATCATCGATAACAAGAGCGGCGAAATGCTTAGCTTGATGAACGCGAAAAAGAAATTCCTGCGCATCTCGGCCGATAAGTCCAAGGCGATCGCCGAAATGGCAAGTAAGTACGCTGGAGATTCGCCGGCTGCGGCCGAAAGGTCGAAGCTTGCCCCCACCGGCAAGAAAGAAATGATTAACGGCTACGAAGCCGAAGAATATGTCCGGGAGTCCCCTTCGGTTAAGGAGAGCTATTGGATCGCGCTCAAGTACCCCGATTCGGCGGCAATTGTGAAACAACTCCAGGCGATAGCCCCGGCCGCCGCCTGGAATGATATCGCGAAGGGAATGCTCGATTTCCGCGATTTTCCTGGCCTCCCGCTGCGCACGATCATTAAGACGGACCGAAGGGAGATCATCAGCACGATCACCTCCATCAAACAGGACGCCTTGAGTGAAGCAGAATTCTCCGTTCCGAAAGATTTCCAGGAACTGAAAGTCCCCAACCTCCAGGAAATGCTTTCCGAGAAGCCGTCCGCCATACCTTCAACGAAGCCGTGACGGCCGGGCGTCCGTCGCCGAGTGTGGTTCCACGTTTCATTCTTGCCTCCGGTTCGCCGCGGCGCCGGGAATTGCTGGAGAAAGCCGGTTACAAATTCGATGTCGTCCTGCCTGTGGTCGCTGAAATCTCGGGCGCGTGGCTCACCATCCATGAGGCAACGGCCTGCAACGCGATGCGCAAGGCGCGGGCGGTGGCGCAAAGCGCCCCTGGCGCGGTTGTTCTGGGCGCGGATACGCTCGTCGCGCTCGACGGCCGTGTGATCGGAAAACCTGCGGATCTCGCCAGTGCCGCAAGACTATTGCGGCGATTGAGCGGCCGCTCGCACGAAGTTTGGACCTCAGTCTTCGTTTGCCATCCCGCAAGTGGGCGGGCGCACAGTTTTCAGGAAGTATCGCAAGTGCGTTTTCGCAACCTCAACCACCGCGCCATCGCGAAGTATCTGGCGAAGGTAGATCCGCTCGATAAGGCGGGCGCGTACGCCGCGCAAGGTCACGGAGTGGAAATCATCGAGGGAATCGAGGGATCGTACAGCAACGTCGTCGGTTTGCCGATGGAAGAGACCGCGCGCGTTCTTCGCGCCTTCGGAATCACAAGTCGGCGCAATTAACTTATCTCGGCGATGACGTCCGGTGCCAGGACCGCGGGCCCGTGATGCTTCTCGCGCTTTAGCACGCGGTACAAGAACCATACGATGAAGCAATTTACCGCCAGGATGACAAAGCCGCTGATGCTGGGCCGGTGATAAACGTGTCGTACCTCGAACGGAATCAACGCCGCGGTCGCAAAGACCATCAGGAACTCAGCCCAGCGTTTTTGCAAATAAACGCCGATGCCTTCCGTGAACAGCACCGCCGAATAAAAAAGCGCCAGCAAACCGGGCGCGCGCAGCTCTCCATTGGCCAGCACGGCTTGCAATTTGTTCAGCAGATAGAGCACGACCCTGCTGTGGACGAGGAGAAGTTCATCAGCAGTCCATTCCGAAATGGCGTCGAGCCAACGCGTCCGGCTATTCAAGAACAGGAGGGAAAACCCCAGGGCCAGGGCGAGCAGTCCCTTCATGATTTTGAAAAGGGCGATGAGCTTGAGGTAGCGGACGCGCTTCGGCCGGCGCAAAATCGCTGGTTCGGGTTTGGGATCGCTCATTCCCTAACCCTTCGACGAACGGGCGTTACTCCGCAACGGTGGCGCTTTCGCGGTAGCAAACTTCCAGCTTGTTCCCGTCCGGATCTTCAAAAAAAACGGCGTAGTAGCCCGGACTGTAATCCAGGCATAGCTCAGGGCCTTCCAGATTTTTTCCGCCCGCTTTGCGGACGACTTCGCCAACGTTATCCACGGTTTCGCGACTATCCGCCCAAAACGCGATGCGATTTCCGTTCGGTTTGTGATCGGCTTCTTCCGTGAATCCAAAAAAATCGACAGCCGTTTTGCCCTCTGCTTCAAACAAAGCCCATCTCTCGCCGCTTTTGTCGACGCGAAAGCCGATCGCGGGCAGGACCTGGGAGTAAAATCGCTGTGCGTTTTCGCGGTTTTTTACACGAAGATCGATGTGATCAAAAAGGCGCGTCCTCATCGTGTAATTCTTCTACGGACTTCGCAGCGTTGTCCATTCATCCCATTGGTAAGTTTTCTTCAAACCTGGGTGATCTAAATGTGATCGTCTCTCCCATCGCGATGTTTCTTTGGCAACGATGAGGAATTGAAAAGGGTCGCGATCCACTGAATCGCACCCGTCGTCCAGGCTATAAACCGAGCTTTTTCTCGAGCGCTTTCACTCGATCAATCAGCTTCCCGAGGCGATGCAGCCACGCGATCTGTTGTTTGGCTGCGGCCAGAGGAACAATCGGTGTAGACCACCATGTTCCGTTGGAAATACTCTTGGTCACGCCTGCCTGTGCGCCGATGATCGTCCCGTTGCCAATCTCAATATGGCCGACGATCCCGACCTGACCGGCCATTAACACCCGCTCCCCGATGCGCGTGCTGCCAGAAATTCCCGTCTGCGCTGCAATAACGGTGTGTTTGCCGATGACGACGTTGTGGGCAACTTGGACGAGGTTGTCGATCTTTACCCCTTCCTGGATCCAGGTTCGACCGAAGTGAGCCCGATCGATCGTCGTGTTCGCGCCGATCTCTACATCGTCATCGATTTGGACGATGCCTAGTTGTGGTACTTTCTCGTAGTGGCCCTGCGTGGACCGAAAGCCAAAGCCATCAGCACCGATGACAGCGCCGCTGTGAATCACCACACGAGCTCCGATGCGCGTACGCTCGCGGATCGTGACCAGAGGGTAAATCATGCAATTCGGCCCAATGACGGTTCCATGGCCAACATAGCAACCAGCCGCAATTACAGAATTGTCTCCAATGCTCACGCCGGCTTCGATGACCGCGTTGGGTTGAATCGAAACTTGGTTCCCGAGTTTTGCGTCAGGCGCGACAATCGCTCTTGGGTGGATGCCAACCGCAAAAGAGATGGGTTTCGGCGCGAACTTTAGAACGACCTGCTCGAACGATTTTGCCGGATTGGAGACGCGAATCTGAGCGGCTTCGATCTTCTCAGAAAAATCGAGCGGCACAAAGACCGCCGAGGCGTGGGTTTTGCGCAATTGAGCTGCGTACCTGGGATTGCCGAAGAAACTGATTTCACCAGAAGTGGCTTCGGCGAGAGAGGCGGCCCCGAAGATTTTCTGTTTGGGATCTCCGGCTAACTGACCTCCCGATAGTTTTTCAAGTTCCTGGAGGGTGAAGGTCACTTTACTCGGGCGGATTCCCGCCGCCTTGCTTTGCACGTTGCCGCGGAGCAGGCCGAGAATCTGTTCCATGTTGTTGATGTTATAGGCGCCAACGCGAACCGACCATAGGCGACTTCATAAAACCGAGCGGTGGTGACGATCATAAATGAAGATGTCGATCTTAATGCAAAATCGAGGGGCCGCGACGAATCTAATGGGGAAATCGGAAAATCGGAATCTAAAATTTCGTCACTTTTTTTAGCGTTGCCGGTAAGACAACACTGCGCGGCGTTGAAAAGCCGATGCAAGTCTATTCGGCCGCGGAGCTGCCATCGATCGCGGAGTCGGGTCGTTAGGCGAGTTAGCGTCGATTTTCGCGCCGGACCATTAGTTTCAATCCGGACCACGTTTTGTCCACGGCGCAAACTTTCACGTCTACGAAACGGAGCGGTGACGCAACCTCGCGAATAACGTCTTCCGTCACATCGGTCACCACTCCGGAAGATTTCTTCGGCCACGAAACCCAAAGGATTCCGGTGTCAGCGATCAGTTTGCGGAGTCGCTTCAACTCCTTCTCCAGCGTTTTGCGTTCCGAAACGAAAAGATGAATGAAAGTCGCGCCCGGTTCGATTTTCGTCGTAAAGGATACCTCCTCGGGCAACGGCGAGAGCAGCTTCCCGTAGCCCGCCGGCGCGCCGATCGTGACGACTTTCCGTCCTGCTTTGATCCCAAGCTTTTGAGCCAGCGGTGTCCCGGAGTAACCAGCCATTTCCCTCCATATCGTTTCCTGACGTGAAATAGCGCGCGCCGCCTGTTTTCGGAATCAGTCCCTGCGCGCTTGCGATTTGGACCGACATCTCGTTTCCTTGCTCGTCTGCGAGAAACTTGATGCACCCAAATTGTCCGCGCGCTCTGGCTCTCTTCTCGGTCCTGCTGCTGGCGACCGCTTGTCATCGTCAGAACAACGCGGTCTCCGGCACGATTGAGGTGGATGAAGTGCACGTTGGGCCGCGCATGGGCGGACGAGTGGAAAAAATCTTCGCGCAGGAAGGTGATAAACTGCGTCCCGGGCAGGCGATTGTGGAGCTTGACGCCGCCGAATTGAAGGCGCGGCAGAACCTCGCTGCGGCGCAGATCGACAGCGCCATTCACGACGCCGACGCCCAAGCCGCGCAGCTTGAGTTTATGCGCGATGACGCGCTCCGGCAGCAGGACTTGCTCAAGCGGAAAGTCGTTTCTCCGAGTGACGCGGAGCGCGCCGTCAGTGTGGCCAGAACGCAGGAAAAGATCGTGGAAGCTGCGCGGACGCGCGTGGTCCAGGCGCGCGCCCAGCTTGCCGACATCGATGCGCAATTCGCTGAGATGCAAGTCAAGGCCCCGACCGATTCGATCCTGGAAGTTTTGAGCGTCAAGGTGGGTGATGTTCTGGCGGCGAACCGCGAGGTAGCCACGTTGATTCTCCCGCAACACTTATGGGTGCGCGTTTTTGTTCCGGAACCGTGGCTCGGATTAATAAAAGTGGGGGATCCGGTTCGCGTCCGCGTAGATTCGTTTCCCGGGAAGGATTTCGACGGCACCGTTGAGCAGGTTAATCGCCAGGCCGAATTTACGCCCCGCAATGTGCAAACCGTCGAAGACAGAATACGTCAGGTTTTCGGCGTAAAAATTCGTCTGCCGAATAAAGAGGACCAATTGCGCGCGGGGATGTCCGCCGATGTCGCCTTTCCAAACGTAAAATGAATCTGGAACCCAGGAACCCAGGAACTCTGAACATTCTCTTGTTGATCTGTCCTGGTTTCTTGGCTTCCAGATTTTCTCTCTATGGCTGAAGCGATGATCGAGTGCGAGGGACTGACGAAGCGCTTCGGCACATTTACGGCCGTTGACCACGTCAGCTTTTCCATCGCGCGCGGATCAATCTTCGGATTCCTCGGGCCGAACGGCTCGGGCAAATCCACCGTCATCCGAATGCTCTGTGGCATTCTCGAACCGACGGAAGGCACCGCGGGGATCGCCGGGCACGACGTCGCGACCGAAAACGACGCCATCAAGGAAATGATCGGCTACATGTCGCAAAAGTTTTCGCTCTACGACGAGCTGACCGTGAACGAGAACCTGATTTTTTCCGGCAAACTCTACAGCCTGCCGGACAAACAACTAAGGCAACGCCGTGACGAGCTGATCGCCATTACTCATATCGAGCCCTACATCGACCGCCGCGCCGCGCTTCTTTCGGGCGGCTGGCGTCAGCGCCTCGCGATGGCTTGTGCGCTGATGCATAAGCCGACCGTTCTGTTTCTCGACGAACCAACCGCGGGCATCGATCCCGTCGCCCGGCGCGAGCTCTGGGATTTGCTCTTCGAATTCGCGGGGCAGGGGATGACACTTTTCGTTACGACGCATTACATGGACGAAGCGGAGCGCTGCTCGCATGTCGGTTATATCTACACGGGGAAATTGATCGTGTGCGGCGAACCGGACGATTTGAAGCAAATGCCTGAAGTCAGCCCGACGGGTACCCGGCGCCTGGATGTGACGTGCGATCACGTCACCGTCGCGTTGCGTGCGATGCGCGAGGTGCGCGGTGTGCTCAACGCCACGGTCTTCGGACAATCGATGCACTTGCTCGTGGACGAAAGCGTGCAGCGCGACGAGATCGACGCAAAGCTGCGCGGCGTCGGAATCGCGAGCCCGGAGATTCACGAAATAGGTCCCTCGCTCGAGGATGTTTTCGTTTCGCTCACGGCGAAGCATGCCAACGAAATTCAACAGGGGCAGGCAGCCTGAAACTGAGCCACGGATGAAACACGGATTGAAGAAATGCGGCGCCCCTTTCTTCCCTATCCGTGAAAATCAGTGTTCATCTGTGGCTAATTCCTCCGTGACTTTATGAAGCGCGCACCCTTCCGCGGCCTCGGCGCCATTCTGTTCAAGGAGTTCATCACGGTCCTCCGGGATCCGATGACGCTTTTCTTCATGCTCTTTCCGCCGCTCATCGAGATGATCGCGTTCGGCTACGCGCTCGACAACGACGTGAAGCACATGGGGATGGTAATCCTGAATGAGGATCGCACGGTCGAGAGCCGGCAGTTCCTCGATCGCTTCGTCAACACGGAAACGTTTCGGATTGTCGGCGAAGTGCAGAACGTCGAGCAGCTGGCGAGCGAAATTCGCAAAGGCCACGCTTATGTGGGGCTGCAAATTCCGCCACACTTCACGCGCGACCTGCGCGCCGGACATCCAGCGCAGGTGCAAATGTTGATCGATGGCTCGAACTCCACGACCGCGCTGCAAGCGCTCAACACCGCGCTCGGTATCGCCTTGACGCAATCCGTGGAGATGATGATGCGTGACAGCGGCCGGCGCACGGTGCCGATCGAAATCCGGCCGCAGATTCTCTACAACCCGACGATGCGTAGCCCGAACTTTTTTGTGCCGGGGGTGATCGGCGTCGTCCTGCAGGTTGGAACCACCTTTGCCACCGCCATGGCCGTTGTGCGCGAGCGTGAGCGCGGGACGCTCGAGCAACTGCTCGTTAGTCCGCTCAGCCGCTGGGGTCTCATGCTGGGAAAGCTCGTGCCC
>DASVJK010000041.1:0-47488 GCA_036385955.1 Chthoniobacterales bacterium
TGGGTGACCGCCTGGATTGCCAATCTTGTCGGCACGTTGTCCGAAATGGAGTTGACCTGTCGTATTCAGGAAAAGTCTGGGCACGTTATATTTAGCAGCGCGACCAAGATACAATTTCCAAACGAGGCCTCTTTTGACAACACGACGACAATGGCCTTTAGCACACCGATTGAAGGTATTGCCTTTCCAAGAAACGGAATCTATACGATTGTTGTCTTAATCAACGGAGAAGAAGCTGGAAAACGAGATTTTAATGTCCGTGAAGATCCACCAAAAACCATTCCATGAATGCCACTGTCCAAGAACCTATCCTTGCAACCACCACGCTCTTGCTCGACGCGGTAATTTCAATCGCGAAAATAGGTCAAGTTGAGCAACTATTTTTTGTCACTCCGACAATCGACGAAGATCAAATGGATGCGAATATCATTGCCGCCCGCCGTGGTGAACCACTTGAGAGCCTAGATGATGTTGTCGATGAGCTCGGCCTAAATGAGTGAGCTACTCAGTTCAGGTTACGCATTCGGCGAAACATGAACTGAAACGCCTGAGTCCTGACGCTCAGAAGCGCGTCCTGCCAATTCTTCTCAGATTAAAGGACGACCCATTTCCCAGCGGACACAAAAAACTTAAGGGAAACAAAGGCTATCGCGTCAGGATTGGCGATTATCGCGTGCTATACGAGGTGGATATTCCTGGCCTCAGCGTAATAGTGTCCGCCATCGTGCATCGAAAAGATGCGTATTAGCAGGAATCAGGCGACTCGGAAGCGAGCCTCTTTTTCGCTTCGCGAAACTGGCGCTTCAATTCCTCAGACTCGATCAAGTCCTCGCCATTCACCGGCTCGGATTCCGTGACCTCGTTCACCAGCCGGGAGGCTTCTTCGTTTACGTCGCGTTCGGGCATTGGTCAGCTCGGTAAGTAAAAGTTGACCAAATCCGCAGCCCCATCCATGCCATCGCGCCTCGCGATTAGATCGAGCCGACCTTTATCAGACTGAGTCAACACGACTTCGCCACGTCGAGTCCTGACGACTGTCCCGCCATTTAAAGGCGGAACGCGGCGGCCAATCTCTTCGATGAACAATTTCTCTTTGGGGGTAACGCCCATACCGCAATTATAGTCTGCGCTTCCGATACGGCAAATTTGCAGTTGACCGGCCCTGCAAGTTTCCGGCAATCTTTGGACGTGGCCCTTCGGGGGAATGTGGCCACAGCCGTCTCTCATTGCCCCCACAATGAGCGTGAGAGGCGGCACTTCCTCTATCGCAAAAGTGGCCATACGCGAGAAACCTACAAAGGGAGGCATTGTTATCTTATGGACGACGCAAAACGACTAGAGATTGAAAAAGCACTAATAGCAAAAGGCGCGGATAAGCGGTGCGAGCGTTGTGGAAATGCCACGTTTTCGATCATGGACGGTTATGACGCAATTCCGGTCTTAGATGACTTCAGGAAAGTCGTTTTGGGTGGCAAGACACTGCCCTGCGCAATAGTGGCCTGCAATAAATGCGGGAACATAAATCTTCATGCCCTTGGAGCTTTAGGACTATTTGAAGGCAAGACGGCGGCGGCCGCAGAAGCCGCCACGCAATATGGCCCAGAAAGGAGTGCGAAATGAGTGATCCCTCCAGTTCGCCAGAACCGAAGCTCTCTAAGGCCTTTAGTTCTGAGCTTATCAAGGATTGCATTATTCATTCTAATGTTAAACAAGAGGTCATTATCGTTACCTCCGACCGACTGGAATTGTGCCTTCGCAAGCACCTCGATTCCGTTGCCGCCAAGGGAGCTTGGATTACACCCGCTTCGCTTTTTATCACCTTCGTCGCCACACTCTGCGCCAGCACCTTCCATAATGCTTTCGGCCTGTCTGCCGCCGTTTGGGAGGCTATGTTCATCCTTCTCTCCTTGGCGTCGGCCATTTGGCTCGCATGTGCTATTTGGAGGGCTAAGAACATCAGAACTTCCCTGGAGACTCTCATTAAGGAGGTTAAAAAAATCTCGGATATGCGCGTCGAGCAAGACCAATGATCGCACGCACAAGAGCTTTTCCTTGTCAGTCATGCCGTTTCAGACCGTAAGTGCTCGGCAAATTGAATAGCGGGTTTACCGATAATTTCCATACCACCAACCGGCACCAAGACCTAACGAAGGCTTAATGCCTCGCCGTCCACCATCATCCACGGGGCTGTTCCCTCGAATGCGACGATGGCATCGAAGACGCCCTTTCCTATTGCCGCGGAAGGAATGGCGATCAAATCCGCGCAGAAACCTGGGCTGATTCTCCCCAGCAAATCTGCCTGACCGATTGCGTGCGCTGCGTTTACGGTTGCCATTGCCAACACCTCGCGTGGGGAAATCCACGGCTCTTTGCGCAGTAATTCGCGCATTTCGCAAAAGAGGCTTAGCCTCGAGTTGCTCGCGAGGCTGTCGGTTCCGAGGCAGATATTAAAACCCAGCGCGCGTAATCTCTGCAATGCGAACGGCGCATGCCCGAAAAAAGTGTGGCTGCGCGGGCAGTGTGCGATATGGAATCTGTTCCCCCCGGCGAGCAGATCGAAGTCGTCTTCTGTCAGTTCGTTCAGATGCGCGAGGATCCAGCGCTCATCGAGCACCTGACTCTGCATCAGGGACGAAAGCGGCGTTTTACCTCCGCAATCGTCCATCGGGCGCCCAATGTTTTTCAAGAAATCGAAGAGCGGGCCACTCGCGTCTCGGAACATTTGCATTTCCTCGTGCGATTCGGCCACGTGGGTTGTTATGGGCAGGTTATGCTTCCTGGAAATCTCCGAGGCAGCGGAAAATAATTGCGCCGAAGCGGTGAAGGGCGCATGTGGCGCCAGGCCAAACCCGCCGAGCCATTTCGGGTGAGCCTCGAACCAATCGTGCAGATTTTCCGACACTTCCTGTGCCAGTACTTGTTCTCGGACGTCGATCATCTCCGCGCACCACCAGGCGCGTAAAGGCGGTCGGGATATGCGCTGCAACAGCTCAGGAAACGCTTCCAAGTTTAAGAGTGTGGTTGTTCCGAATTTTTGGACTTCGATAAGACCGGCGCCGATGGACGCGATATAATCCTTTTCGGAAAGTGCGGCCTTGCGCGCGTTGATCGCGCGAATCCAATCTGTGAACGATTGTTGCGGCGGGATTTGGCCGCGCAGCAGTGTGTAATCGAGGTGGCAATGCGCGTTAATCAGGCCGGGCAATACGATCTGCTCGCCGAGATCGAAAACGTCGCCTCCATGGCTGGCTTTCACCTCTTCGAAGCGGCCGACGCCCGCTATTTGATTTCCGGCGATCGCAACCGCGGCATTGTCGATCGGTTCGCCCACCATCGGCACGACGACGCGTGAACGAAAAATCATGGCGCCGCTGGCGTTCCGCCCTCTGATTTGACGATCTTGCGCGCTTCTGCGACCAGGAGGTTGCAGGCTTCCTGGCAGAGCAACGGAATTATCGGACGGCCGA
The DNA here is from genome assembly GCA_036385955.1 of Chthoniobacterales bacterium. Classification (GTDB taxonomy): domain Bacteria; phylum Verrucomicrobiota; class Verrucomicrobiia; order Chthoniobacterales; family UBA10450; genus AV80. Next base: position 3,468 of record DASVJK010000041.1, read on the forward strand.
AACCGGTCTGGTCATGCGTCGGATCGAACTTTTCTGAAGGTAATAGAGCTGATGCGAGCGTGCCTTCCCGGTCGCGTCTCCAAAGAATCGCGCGTAAGCATCCGCCGTCGGAACGGCAAAAATTTCCTACGAGCGTGTTCGCATCTTCGTCGCTAATTTTTACCGCCGAACGATACATTCCTGTCTGTCGATGGAGAGTTTCGCGCAACGGCGTCGTAACCAACGCGCCGGTTTCCTGCGCAAAAAACGCCGCGAGCCGCCCCGGATAAAAAAGATCGAGCGCGATGCCCAACGCGCTTCGATCTGGCATTATCAGTCGCCACCCATGTCGCAAATTCGGAGCTGTCTTTAGCGGTCGATAGTTTCCTGCATCGTCGAATCGCGTGAGCCGAGCCGCGTCGTCGGCGTGCGTGTATGGCACAAGATCTTTTCGCGGCGCATCCTCGCGATGAGTTAGCACAAACATGCCATCATCCCCGGCTTCGATGGAAATTTGTCCGATGCACCGCAGACCCATGGCCAGCCATTTTGCGAGCGCGATCTCCTGCGCCGGGCTGCTCACTTCAAAGCACGCGAGATGAGAAAGGCCGCGTGCTCAAGGAAATCTCGATCGGCTTCCGTAAACGCGTTCAACTTTTCGCTCTCCACGTCGACCAGGCCGACGACCTTCTCTGATTCCGTGATGACCGGCACTACAATTTCCGACTGCGTGCTTCCGAACGTTGGCAAGTATCGGGGATCCTTGTGGACGTCCGCCACCATGATTGATTTCTTCGATTCCACCGCCGCGCCGGCCAAACCTTGGGTGATCGGAAAGCGCGGATAGGCGGGCGGGCATTTGCCAGTTTTTGCGACGATCACGAAATCGCCGCGCGTGATTTTGTAAATCCCGACCCAGCGATAGTCACAGGCGGCCCGAATCATCTCGGCCATCACGAACAATTGGTGCGGCTCACGCGCGCCTGCCAAAACAAAGGCGCCGAGTTCCTGGAGTTTTTTGGTGGTCGCTTCCATTTATGACCGTAACTGCGTGTGCGTTAATTTCGAGGCCGATTCCAGTTCCTGCATTTGCATGTCGAACGAGATGGCTTGTTCGATAATCACATCGGCAAACTTTAGATCAGTGCCGATCGCTGTGGAGTAGAAGAGTGATCGTCCGTGGAACTCATAGGGATTGCCGGATTCCCCATTCAGACACTTGGAATGTATCCCGAGCATCACCGGAATGTCTTTGTAGCTATGCAAGCCGTCAGAAATAAAAAACGGTACCACCACCACATTCTGCGTCTGAGTCAGCCTCTGCCAATCCGAAACGAGTGGCGGCTCCTCCATATAAACGTTCAGCACGGCTGCATAACGATTGAGTGCCCGAATGATTTCGACCTGATGTTTAGCCGCAACCGCGCTGTTGTCGTTCAAGCCGGTTCCGTGTCCCACAACGAGGAGGGTGGTTTCTGCTTCGGGAATCTCCGGCGCAACTTCGTGTGCGCGCTGCAGCAACAGCTCGGTCATCCGCTGATGGTTGCCGACCGGCTTGCAATATTTCCAAATCTGGCCGCTCCCGCGTTGAGTTTCTGGCCCGGTTAATTCCAGTTCCCGTGGAATGACTGTGCGCGTGAAGTAACCCTCGCTAATGAAATTGGGAACGACGTAGACGTCGCGGATCGCCGGATCCCGAAAGAACAGCAGCGCGTCGCGTAGACTGGGCTCTTCTTTCCAGAAGCCGCACGCGACGTTCGCGAAAATTCCACGACGCCGAATATCGGCTGCATGCATGAGGGTCGGTGCGCTGGAATCGGGATTCACGGTTGAGCCGTGGCCGACAATTAGGAGCGCGCTGGTGGAGCGGGAAACCATGGGATTGACAGGGAGAGGAAACGTCCAACGTCCAACGTCCAACGTCCAACGTCGAATTTCAGAAAGTCGCTGTGTTGCGTCACTGTCGTCCGTTCGCTAAGCTCATTTCCGATGCGCTTTCGCACCTACAAAAACACCGATCTGCGCGTCAGCGAAGTTGGGTTCGGCCTGTGGACGATCTCGACCGGCTGGTGGGGACAATTCACCGAAGGCGAGGCGATCGCGCTCATGCACAAGGCGTTCGATCTTGGCGTCACGCTCTTCGATGCCGCCGATACCTATGGAAACGGCCTCAGCGAAGAGCTGATCGCGAAGGCATTTCCGAAGCAGCGCGATGAAATCGTGATCGCAACGAAAGTCGGCTACGATTTTGTCACGCACGGTGAAACGCGCGGCCGCGGTCAGCGCGAAATTCCGCAGGATTTTTCGCCCGATGCCATCGTGCGCGCGACCGATGCAGCGCTCAAACGCTTGAAGACCGATTGCATCGACCTGTTGCAACTGCACAACATCCGGATGGAACAGATTTACGATGATGCCGTTTGGACGACGCTCGAGAAATTAAAAGCGAGCGGGAAAATTCGTTACTCCGGCATTGCGCTTGGGCCGGCCATAGGCTGGCTCTACGAAGGCATCAATTGCATTCGGGAACGGGATGTCACGAGCGTGCAGCACATTTACAACATGATCGAGCAACATCCCGGCCGTGCCATGCAGGACACCGGCAAGGACACCATGTTCCTCATCCGCGTCACGCATTGCTCCGGCATGCTCGAAGGGAAATACACCGCGGAAACGACGTTCCCGCCGACCGATCATCGCAGTCATCGTCCGCGCAGCTGGCTCCTGAACGGCGTTAAAAAAATCGATCGACTTCGCTTTCTCGAACGCTCCGATCGAACCCTCGGCCAGGCGGCGTTGCAATGGCTGCTCGAGGACGAACGTGTCGCCTCGACGCTGCCGAATATTTACGAAGAAGCGCAGCTCATCGAATTCGCGAAAGCGCCTGACTGTCCGGCGCTCACAACCGACGAACTGGAAAGAATCGCAGAACTTTACGCCGATAATTTCGGAGTAGAGCGGGAAGAACCAAAATTCAAAGGCACGATGGAACTTCCCGAACCAGCCGAAGCGGCCGCAACTTGAGCGGCGTGGAACTCGCTGTCATCCCGAGTCCGGCGGCTGCCGGGCGAGGGACCTCGCAACCGTCCGGACAACGTCCATGCGTTCTCGATCTTCCCTGCAATTGTTGCTCCGATCTATTCGGGCGCCGCAACTGCGACTGTGAGGTCCTTAGCCGTCTATGCGGCTCAGGATGACAACAGCGCGCGCGACCTCAATCTGATTCATCCTCATCCACACGCTCGGCCCGCGGAACCGGGGTTTCTCCCGGTTCGGTGGTCCGCCGCCGCTTGTTTCCATTTGCGTTTTGTTTGTAAATGTCCTTCAAGATCATCGCGATCATCGGCGCGGCGACCGTGCCGCCGTGGGCTTTGGTGCCGACATCTCCCTCATAAAGAGCGGCAAACGCGTATTGCGGATGATCGGACGGGACAAAGCCCGCGAACCACGCCGCCGTCCGCTCTTTGGTTTTCGGTCCCCACTGCGCGGTCCCCGTTTTCCCTGCGACTTCCACGTTCTCGAGACTTGCCTGATGAGCGGTGCCGGCGGGTCCGTTCACGACGTTGACCATCCCGGTCCGCAACTGCTCCATCGTGTCCTGCGAAGCATCGAGCATCTTCTTCGCGCGCACCTGGAACGCCGTGACGATTTCGTTCTCTACCGTTTGCACCTGTTGCACGAGACGGGTCTGATAAAACGTCCCTCCGTTTCCGATGATCGCCATCGCCTGCGCCATCTGCAGGGGCGTCACTTGCGTGTCGCCCTGGCCGATCGATAGATTCGCGATGTCGCCATTGAGCAATTTTCGGCCATGTGTCGCTTTCATGTATTGGTCGTTAGGCACACGGCCTTCGACCTCGCCTCGCAACGGGATGCCGCTCTTGGCGCCAAAGCCAAGTTTCTGCGCCCAATTAAGGATCGGTTCCGCACCCGTCTTGATTCCGACTTGATAGAACCACGTGTCGCACGATTCGGTGAGCGCCTGCACGAAATTCAACGGACCACGATCCGTCTTTTTCCAGTTGTGAAAGGTGGTATTGCCAATTTGGAGCGCCGGCACGCAGTCGAATTCGTCGTCCGAGCGAACGGTGCCGCTCTCCAACGCAGCGATCCCGACGGCGACTTTGAAGGTTGAGCCTGGGGGATACGAAGAGCGGAATGCGCGCGGCAGGAGCGGGATGTCCGGATCATCCTGCAACGCCTTGAACTTCTCGGTCGAAATCGTTGGGGTAAATGCGTTTGGATTGTAAGTGGGCCAGGATGCCATCGCGAGGATATCGCCGTTATTGGGATCGACGACGACGATCGCCCCCCGTTTTGCTTTCGCTTCGAGCGCTTTTTCGGCGAGTTCCTGCAAATGAAGATCGAGAGTGGTGACAACTGTGTGTCCCGGCACGGGAGGTGCCACGATTTTCTCCGAAGTTTTGCGGCCGTCCTGGTCGAACGTAATTTTGTATTCCCCGTGCTTGCCGGTCAGCACCTGATTGAAGGTTTGCTCAAGACCTTCCCGTCCCTCGGTTTCTGGCCAGAGCACTTCGTGGTTGTCGATGACTCCGTCCGGATTCCGGCCAGTCTTCCCGCTATACCCAATGATCTGCCCCGCGATTTTCCCATTGGGATAGGTGCGCACATAAAAAGGGCGCAGCGCGATTCCCGCTGGTAAGTGTTCTTTCACCGCATCGTATTCTGCAGTGCTGAGATTTTGTGCGATTTCGAATGGCAGAATTCCGCGGTTCCGGTAATGCCGCTTAATCAGCTCGTCCGAAATCCTAAGCGATCGGCTCAGTAATTTTTCCGCTGCTTGAATTTTTTCCCGCGCGAAGCTCAACAACTGCGCATCGGAAAAATCGAGAGGCGTCGGATAACTGATTGCGAGATTATAACTCAGCCTGTTTTGCGCGAGCGGCGCGCCGTTTCGATCCGTGATCTGACCTCGAGGCGCGGGGATATCGAGAATGTAGGTGCGAGCGAGCTTCTGTGTTTCGAATGTCGGCACGATCGTTTCTTCGAACGGCGTGGCGGCTGGGGCAGGCGATGGACTTTCCGATTGCGCGTCGCACTGGAACGCAGCCATCCATCCAGCCGCGAGCAGGCAACTGAACCGGAGCGGAGATGCACAATGCAAATTCACAAGGGCAACTGTGGTGGCGACGCCGTGATCGACAAGCGGAAATACGTTGGCGTTCAGATCGCTTGTGCGCGGTGATCAAATGACCGACAGGAAAAACAACGTGAGCGATCGAATTTTTCGCGGAGGCCCAAATCTTTCCATGCTGGCGCGCCGTGCAATGCTCGACGCCGGGTTTTCGCCGGAATTCCCCCAAGCAGTCTTGCAAGAATTGCCGGCGATCAGACAGGCTTCCGATCGACTCCGCACCAATCCGGCAACGCCAGATTTTCGAGAATTGCTCTGGTCGTCGATCGATAATCCGACATCGCGCGATCTTGATCAGATCGAGTTCGCCGAGCGCCTTCCGAATGGCATCCGCATCTTGCTTGGCATCGCGGACGTGGACGCGCTCGTCGCGAAAGGCTCGGCGGCGGATCTGCATGCGGCGCAGAACGGCATGTCCATTTACCTCGGCGTCGTGACCTTTTCGCTCTTCCCGCCTGAGATTTCGAATGACATGACATCTTTGCTTCAAGATCAGGACCGTCCGGCGGTAATCATCGATGTAACTCTGGACGCGCGAGGCGCTGTCAGCGCCGCGTCCGTCTCGAAGGCGACGGTTCGGAACCGGGCGAAGCTCAATTACGATTCTGCCGGCGCATGGCTCGAGAATACAGGAAAGGCTCCGGAGCTGGTCGAAAACACGCCAGGCCTCGCCGACCAACTGCACCTGCAATTCGACGCCGCGAAACAGTTCCACGAAGAGCGGATCCGTGCGGGCGCGCTGGAATTCGAATCGATCGAGCCGGAGCCGGTGATGGCGGGACAGAACATTGCCGGCCTCCGCTTGGAGAGAAAGAATAGCGCGCGCGATTTGATCGAGAATCTCATGGTGGCCACGAACTCGGCCATCGCGATTTTCCTCGAATCGCGCGGGTTCCCTTCGATTCAGCGCGTTGTCCGAACGCCGGAACGCTGGCCTCGCATCGCCGCCCTGGCGGCTGAACAGGGCACCCAACTAACCGCCACGCCGGATGCGGTCGCGCTCGCGGAATTTCTCGTGCGGAGACGGCGCGATGATCCTGAGCATTTCGCCGATCTCTCGCTTGCGATCGTGAAGTTGATCGGAGCAGCCGAATACGTCGTTATCGCTAAAGGCAAGGAAACCGAAGGTCATTTTGGTTTGGCCGTGCACGATTACACGCACGCCACCGCGCCGAACCGGCGTTACCCCGACCTTGTCACGCAACGTCTTCTCAAAGCCGCCATCGCAGACGCGCCCCCGCCTTATTCAGTCGATGAGCTGGAAGAGATCGTGGCCCGTTGCAACGACCGCGCAAAGGCTGCGCGGAAAATCGAGCGCCTCATGCGCAAGATCGTCGCAGCTACGTTTTTGAGCGGGCGAATCGGTGAGACATTTGACGCGCTCGTCACGGGCGTGTCGCCGAAAGGAACTTACGTGCGGGTAAGTAGTCCGCCGGTTGAGGGTCGTGTCGTCCGCGGAGAAGCTGGACTCGATGTCGGCGAGAAAGTTCGGGTCCGCTTGATCGAAACTATTCCGGAACGCGGATTTATTGATTTTGCGCGCGCGAATTGATCAATGCCGCTCCAGAAAGCGGTGAACGTCCTCGGCTAATTTCGGGCCGATTCCTTCCGTGGCCGCAATCTGTTCCACACTCGCTTTACGGAGCCGATTGACGGAGCCGAATTTGCGCAGCAACAGATTCTTGCGGTTCTGACTCACGCCAGGGCAATCGTCGAGAATGCTTTCGCCGATTCGTTTCTTCATCAGAAGCTGGTGATAAGTATTCGCGAAGCGATGGGCCTCATCTCGAATGCGTTGGAGCAAACGCAACGCGCCCGAGTCCGGCGGTAACACGAGTGGCAAGGCGCGGCCCGGGCGGTAAATTTCTTCGTATTCTTTCGCGAGACCGATGATCGGCAGTTCGTGCAACCCGAGGCGCTGGAGCTCGCGGCAAGCTGATGAAAGCTGTCCCTTGCCGCCATCAACAATGATCAGATCCGGCAGACGGACCGCCACAAACGTAGCGGCCGCGCGGTCGAGCGCTTCCGCCGGGTTCTCCTGCGAGAATTCGGCCGCATCCGGATTTGCTTCGCGCGCCTCGAGCAATACACGCGAGTATCTCCGCCTGACGACTTCCGCTATGCTCGCAAAATCATCCTGACCTTCCACGGTCCGGATCCGGTAGCGGCGGTAATTATCCCTGTCGGGAACTCCGTTGCGAAAACAAACCATCGAAGCGACGACGTGCGTGGTGGAAATATTTGAGATGTCGAAGCATTCCATAACCGAAGGGAGGCGCATGAGCTGGAGCGCGTCGCCCAGCGCCCGCACATCGCTCACGGGATCGATCGCGCTTGGCAAACTATGGCGGGTGAATCGCCGCATCGGTTTCGTCGTGCGGCGCAAATCATCCAGCATGTTGCGCAGCTCAGCTGCCTTCTCGAAATCGAGCTTCTCCGCCGACTTTCGCATCTCCTCCTCGACTGCCGCGATCATTTCGCGCGAATGTCCCTCGAGAAAATCACATGCCTGCGCGACGCGTTCGCGATACAGCTCCGCACTGATTTCGCTCAATCGCGTTGGAACCTGATACGTCGCTGATTTCAGCTCACGCTCCGTGGGCGAGCCCCGGCCAAAGGTAAGGACACCGAATTTCTTGCGCATGAAGTTGAGCGTTTGCCGCAACGCGCCGGCATGCGCGTACGGCCCGAAGTAACGCGCACCATCGTCTTTCTTGAAACGCGCGAGACGAAACCTCGGCCACTCCTCCGTCGGATCTACTTTGACGACGAGAAAGCGTTTATCATCGCGAAACGAAATATTGTAGCGCGGCCGGTATTCTTTGATGAGTTTGCCTTCGAGCAAGAGCGACTCCGGCTCGCTCTGCACCGTGTGGGTTTCGAAGTCCCAAACCGCATCGAGCATCGCGCGCGTTTTGATGTCGGCCTGCGCCAGCTTGGATGGCATGAAATAGGAGCCGACACGCTTGCGCAGGTCACGTGCTTTCCCGACGTAGATCACGCGATTGAATCTATCGCGCATCAAGTACACGCCGGGCTTGTGCGGCACCTCGTGCACCTTCTTGCTCAAGTCAGGTTTTTCTTTTGCGGACGAAGGCATGCGTTTACTTGAAACAATTTTACGGCAGAACCCGGCTGTGAAAAATGCGTTCTGCATTCGCACCGGTTGAAAGATAGTCGGCCATGTTCGATGTAGCGATCGTTGGCGGCGGCCTGGCTGGGTCGAGCTGCGCGGCGTTTTGTGCAAACGCCTCGGCGCTCTTGGAAGTGGCGCGATTCCAACCAGCGCTGCTTCGATTTCTAACGGCCAAAATCGTGCGCTGATCAAGCCCGTCTTACGTCATCTGCCGGCACGCTTTGACGGTGTTTGCCATCAGCATCGCGATAGTCATCGGACCCACGCCTCCAGGTACTGGCGTAATGGATGAAGCTTTTTTCGATACCTCGTCAAACGCGACGTCACCGACCAGACGGTAGCCGCGCTCCGCTGTGGGATCGTCAATACGATTAATCCCAACGTCGATAACGACAGCGCCGTCGCGCACGTGTTCCGCGCGAACAAATTGCGGCTGCCCAATCGCCGCGATCAGGATGTCGGCCGAACGCGTGATTTCAGGAAGACGCTGGCTGCGGGAATGAACCACCGTCACGGTCGCGTCACCGCCTCGACCTTTTCGCATCAACAAAAGTGCCAGCGGCTTGCCCACGATCATGCTGCGGCCGAGAACAACAACGTGGGCGCCAGAAATTTCGATCCCGTTCTCGATCAGTAGCCGCTGGCAGCCCAAGGGCGTGCAGGGTACGAACCCGCTTTCATCGCCGAGCGCGAGCTTGCCCACATTCATCGGATGAAAGCCATCAACGTCTTTCGCCGGATCGAGTGCACGCACGATCGCCGCTTCATCGATCTGTTTCGGTGGCGGCGATTGAACGAGAATTCCGTGAATCGCGGGATCGCGATTCAGCTCTTCAACGCGTGCGAGCAGTTGAGCCTGCGTCGTTTCGGCAGGTAGTTCGAGCTTCACCGAATGCAGCCCGAGATCCCGGCATATTTTGTCCTTTGAACGCACATACGCACGCGAGGCCGGGTTGTCTCCGACGAGGAGGACCGCGAGGCCCGGCGTGCGTCCGCTCTTTTTTAGCTCCGCAATTTCGCCGCGCAGATCTGCGTAAACTTTTTCAGCAACAGCGCGGCCTTCAATGAGGTGTGGCATCACTGGAATTATTACTCGGCCAATACGCGAGCGCCCGACTCATTTTCGTTCCACGAGGTCCATGATCGCATTTTGCAGGCGGAGCCGTTCCTTCTCGAATTCCTCCGGGTTCTCTGTCGCGGCAATATGAAGTGGAACGCCAAAGATAACCCGCACTTTCGAAAAAGGACGCGGCAGAATGAAACGGTCCCAGCTCCTGAAGCGCCAGCAGCTGGAGTATTCCAGGTTCGCCGGAACCACTGGGGTGTCGCATTTCTGAGCGAGAAAAATGACACCCTGGCCGAGCTGATAAACCGGGCCACGTGGACCATCCGGCGTAATGACAAGATGGGTTCCACTGGCGAAAACTTCGGCGAGCCGCAGGAGGGCGCTTGCACCCTTGCGTGAACTAGAACCGCGCACCGTGCCGTAACCGAAGCGTTCCACCAGCGCAGCGATCAGGTCACCGTCGCCGCTCGCGCTGATTAAGGCGGCTGCATGTCGGGGGGTGAGGAAACGGCGAAAGACCGACGGCAGCAGAAGAAGACGATTATGCCACACAGCGAAAATGAATGGTTGCTCCATTCCGGCGCGGACGATGTTCCCGCGATCTTCCAATTCGAAGCGCAACGTTCGCACCCAGAGTTGTGTTAACCGGTATCCGAAGCCGATCAGCCATCGCGCCCGCCACCCTTCGATATTCAATTTGTCGTACGTTCGGTTTTTGCGCCCTCGTCTTTCCAGCGATAGGCGCGGGGATTCGGCAAGCCGATTTGATCTAGAATTCGCCAGACGACGGTGTCGGCCACCTCCTCCACAGAGCTTGGCCGGCTGTAGAATGAGGGGATCGCGGGCAGAAGGATCGCGCCTGCTTCGAGAACCGTCACAGCATTGCGGGCGTGAATCAGACTCCAGGGTGTTTCGCGCGGCACGAGGATCAACTTTCGGCATTCCTTCAAAAAAACATCCGCGGAACGCAGGAGTGCCGTATCGCTGCAACCCGAGGCGATGCGGCCGAGCGTAGCCATCGAGCAGGGAACGATCACCATGGCATCGAAGCGCGCCGAGCCGCTGACAAATGGGACGTTGAGATCGTTCTCGCCGTGCTCCGACACGCCGGATGGAACGACCAGCTTATCGACTTCCTGCGCGGCGACCTGTTTCGCGTGACCGCTCATGACGAGGTGGACATCGTTCGCGGCGCAATCAATCTGCGCGAGCAAGCGTTGCAGGTAAATCGTTCCGCTGGCGCCGGTCGCGGCGATGACGAGTTTCATCCGTCTAAGGAATCACATCCGGTGCGCAAACACTAGTCATCCCGGGCCGCGCGGATGGCGAGGGACCTCACACTCGGTCTGCCACGTTCGGGAGCATCCGCGTCCTCGACGGTCCACGCATTTTGTGAATCGCCGCAGCGTCGGACGCTTGCGGGGTCTCTCGCCATCCGCGCGGCTCGGGATGACAATCGCAGCCAGTCTCGCCGTGCCGCCATTTGCGTTTGAAATTACCCACAAGCACGCGCAATTAGTGACGCAATGGTAAAGAAGCTTCTCCACACCCGTTATCGCGTGACCGACCTGGAAAAAACGGTCTCTTTCTACCGAGACGTCCTCGGTCTGCAGGAAACGCGACGCCACACCTCCGGTCGCGGTTCGCAACTGGTTTTCTTTAAGGCGCCCGGCAGCGAGGAAGAAATCGAAATCTGTAAGTTCGATCAAAGCGGTCCCGTCGTCGTCGGTCCTGATCTCACGCATCTGGCTTTCGAGGTCGACAACATCGAGCAATTTGCCCGCGAGTCTGCAAAAAAAGGTTACCCGCTCTCGGACGGTCCGCACCCGAATGGCAAGGGTGGCGCGATTGCGTTCATCGATGCGCCGGAGGGCTACGAGATCGAGCTGATTCAACGCGGGCCTGGCGCCTAGCCACATCCAATCGCTTGCGTGCCCGAAAACTCTGCCGCTAAATTGCCGCCCATGAGACGCACCCGCGAATGGACCGCACTCTTTTGTACGATTCTGTGCGCGCTCTTTTGCGTAGCCGCAAAACCGAAACACCAGTTCAAGCCCGTCCGGCCCACAGGAATTCCGGACCCTCCGGCGGCTGTATCGGAAGGTCAACCAACCGCCACCGATCTACCAGCGACCTTCTCGAAAATCGCGCCGTTTACGCGCGCGGCGTCTGTGATGGTGATCGACGCGCGCTCGGGCGAAATCTTTTACGAGAAAAATGCCGATGCGCCGCGCGCTGCCGCGAGCACGCAGAAACTATTGACCGCGCTAATCGTAGCAGAACGCGGCTTTCTCGACAGGCCTGTAGTGGTCGAGCCGGTCGATACTCTGGCGGAACCGGTCAGGTTGAACATCAAGCCGGGCGACACCTATCAACGGATCGATTTGCTCCGCGCCCTTCTCGTGAAAAGCCCGAACGACGTAGCCCGATGTCTGGCGCGTGATTCGGCGGGAAGCGTGGAAGCTTTCGCCGAACTGATGAACGAAAAGGCTCGCCAGCTAGGCGCGACCCATTCGCATTTCTTGAACCCGAACGGTCTTCCCAATCCCGGCCAATACTCGACCGCGCGCGATCTCTCCATTATCGCCAAAGCGGCCTACGCGAATCCCACCATTCGTTCGATCGTCTGCCTGCCGCAGCTTGTTTTTCGGTATGCGAATGGTCGAACGCGCCAACTCGAAAACACAAACAAAGTCTTGAAGCGACTGCCCTACTGCAACGGCATGAAGACCGGTTACACGGAGGCGGCGGGCCATTGTTTGATCGCGAGCGGCGCTCGGCCGGGACGGGATATTATTGTGGTCGTGCTCGGTGACAGCAAAGCCGGCGTCTGGCAGGACGCTTCCGCGCTGCTTTCGTGGGGGCTTTGGATGTAGTTTCCCGATCGCCACCGTCCGATGAGCGATCTTTTTCACGATCAACTGTAGGCCATCCGCGCCCAGTCGCTGCACCGGAAACTGCGCGAGATCGGCAGCGCGCAAGGTCCAGAAGTTCGGATCGTTGGTCAGCAGCTCGCCAACTTTTCTTCAAACGATTATCTTGGCCTGGCCAATGATGCGCGGCTGCGAAAAGCCGCGATCGCTGGGATAGAAGAATTCGGGGTCGGGGCAGGCGCATCACGTTTGATCAGCGGCACGCAATCTCCGCACGTCCGCCTTGAAGCAGTGCTCGCACAATGGAAAGGGACGCAGTCCGCGATTTGTTTCAGTAGCGGTTACGCTGCGGCCATCGGGACGATTCCAGCGCTCGTCGGAAAGCACGACGTCGTCTTACTGGATAAATTATCCCACGCGTCCCTCCATTGACGGCGCCCGGTTGAGCGGAGCTATCCTGCGCGTTTTTCCACACAACCATTGGGCAAGTTCGAGAGCCACCTGGAGTGGGCGCAACGCGAGCATCCCGGCAGGCGCATCCTCGTCGTGACCGAGTCTGTTTTCTCGATGGACGGGGATCGGGCTCCTTTGCAGCAATTGATCGACTTGAAAAAGCGGTTCGGCGCAATGTTCTTTCTGGACGAAGCGCACGCGGTCGGCGTCCTCGGAGAAAACGGTCGAGGGCTGGCTGCGGAGCAAGGTCTCGCGGGAGAGATCGAAGTGCAGATGGGAACACTGAGCAAGGCCCTCGGCGTGAGTGGTGGCTACATTTGCGGATCGCGCAGCTTGATCGAATGGCTCGTGAACCGAGCGCGCTCCTTCATTTTTTCGACCGCGCCGCCGCCGGCATTGGCCGCAGCGTCGCTGGCCGCGCTCGAGTTCTTAGCATCACACGAAGGTGAAGAACGGCGCCAATGCCTTTGGCGGCGAATCAAGACTCTGCGCGCATCCCTGCCGCCACACCCGGGAATCCCGAGCTCACCGGCTGACGGACATGAAACCGGCAGCGCGATTCATCCCTGGATAGTCGGGGACGAACAGGGCGCGATCGACCTGGCGCGATCGCTTCAGAGCGAGGGCTTTTTGGTCCCGGCCATCCGATATCCGACCGTTGCGAAAGGCTCGGCTCGGCTCCGGATCACGGTTACAGCCGTGCACGAAGAGCCTCAAATTCACGCGTTCTGCGCGGCACTCGCGCGCCACGCGGACGGCTCATAGAGACCGTGACGCTTCCGACTACGGGTTTCCGATGGCGTTAGCCCGCAGCAAAGGCGAGGGAACGAGGGCCGGATTCCGAATCGGGTCCATAGGACGGTCTGCCGACACATCTTCGGGGCCTTCTGCTGGCGGGGCCGGCTCGTTCAGGGTGGATGCACTCTCGCTGCTGGCGTAGCGAGCGGTCATTTCGCGGAGCGTTTCGCGTTTGGTCGTTTTTGTCGATTCGCAAGCGGCAAGGAAGCCGAGGGCGAGCAGGCAAGCGGCAATTTTGATCATCATTTTAGGAACTCCGTGGAAGCGTTAAGATCGGGTTTCTCCCGACGGTCTTTATAATTACTATATTTTGACCCTGCTTGGCAAGCACGATTTTTGTTGGTCAATCCGCGACTCATATTTGCGACCGGAGCCTCGCTAAGAAAATCGCCCGAGGATCGCGCTGAGCTTGTCCCGGGTCGCTGCAGGCCAAAGCTTGCGTTCTGTCACCAGAGCCGAGTCGAGCGCTCGATGCTCCGGCCAATTAGGTTCGACCGGAAGGCGCGGGATCGCATCAACGAGAATTTTTTTCGCTGTTTCGGCGTTTGCGACCAAATGTTCGAAAATCGTGTGGGCGGAAACGGGTTCTTCTTCCACCTTCCAGCAATCGTAATCGGTAATCATAGCCAGAGTCGCGAGAGCGATCTCCGCCTCTCTCGCCAATTTCGCTTCGGGTAGATTGGTCATTCCAATGACATCGAAGCCGTGGCGGCGATTCGACTCCGATTCCGCGCGCGTCGAAAAGGCCGGCCCGTCCATGTTCACATAAGTTCCGCCGTTGTGGACCCTCACGCCCGACTCGCGGGCCGACTCCGCGAGAATGTGGCGTAAGTTGGTTGAGATCGGTTCCGCGAAGCTCACGTGCGCCGCGATGCCCTCCCCAAAAAATGTGTGTTCGGCGCGCCGACTCGTCCGATCGAAAAACTGCGAGGGCAAAAGCACATCGCGCGGCGCGTATTTTTCCTGCAGGCTGCCAACTGCGGTCACGCAAATAATCCACCGAACGTTGAGCGAACGGAGCGCGTAAATGTTGGCGCGATGATTCAGCTCGTGCGGAAGCAACCGATGTCCTCGCCCGTGCCGCGGCAAAAAATAAACCTGCCGTCCATGCATTTGCCCTGCGATGATCGTATCGGATGGATCGCCAAAAGGCGTTTCGACGCGCTGCTCAGCAGGCTTCTCGACGCCTTCCATCTGATAAAGACCACTCCCGCCGATGATGCCAATCGCTGGTATACCTTCATTCATTGCCGGCGATTAAATCTGAAACCGCGAGAGGATGGGAGGTCGAAATGAGCGGCGCGAAGCAGGTTGACCTCCGTCTAGCGTGTGACGCCGCTCTGTGTCACACTTCCGCTCTCTCGATGCCAAAATTCTTCATCAAGACCTACGGCTGCCAGATGAACGAGCGCGACTCCGAACAGGTGGCTCATTCGCTCTTGGCGCGGGGCTATGAACGCGCGGCGCACGAGACCGAGGCGGACGTCGTCCTCCTAAATACATGCAGCGTTCGCGACATGGCTGAGCAAAAAGCCCTCGGGAAGATGGGGATGCTCGGCCAGATCGCAAAGCGCCGGCCGGAAGTCGTTTTTGGGTTTCTCGGATGCATGGCGCAGGCACAGGGTGACGCGCTTTTTGCTGGCCTGCCTCATGTGGACCTCGTGGTGGGCACCCAAAAATTTCATCGCGTCGCGGATTACGTCGAAGAGCTGCTGGAGAAAAAACGGGCGCGGCGGATGGATGATCCCCGCTTCTCAATCTGCGATACCGTCGAAGAGACCGGCTCCGCGGAAACCATTCGCGATCACGAGCTGAAGAGTCGGCAGGCGACAGCTTTCGTTTCCATCATGCAAGGCTGCAACATGCATTGCACCTTTTGCATCGTGCCACGGACACGCGGCGCGGAACGAAGTCGCTCGATTGAAGAAGTCGTGCGCGAGGTGCGCGAACTCGTAACGCGGGGCGTCAAGGAAGTGACGCTCCTCGGTCAAATAGTGAACCTGTTCGGGCGGCACGAATTCGCGAAGGTGAATGGCAAAAGCCCCTTCGTCCAATTGCTCGAAGCCGTGCACGAGATCGACGGTCTGGAGCGGCTTCGCTTTACCTCCCCGCACCCAATCGGATTTCGCGATGATCTCATCCAGGCGCTCGCCGGGCTGCCGAAACTCGCCGAGCACGTTCATCTTCCGTTCCAATCGGGATCGGACCGTATTCTAAAGGCGATGCACCGTCCTTACACCGCAGAGAAATACCGATCTTTGGTCGATCGTATCCGTCAAGCGCGTAACGAAATCGCAATCACGACTGATGTGATCGTCGGTTTTCCCGGTGAGGACGAAGAGGACTACGCGCAGACCCGGGATCTGGTTGAAGAGATTCAGTTCGATAACGCCTTTATCTTCCGCTATTCGACTCGGCGCGATACGCCGGCGGCGACAATGGTCGGGCAGATTGATGAACAGGTGAAAGAGCAGCGCAATCAGGACCTGCTGAGCGTTGTCGATGCGTCAGCGCGCCGCGCGATCAAGCGTTTGGTCGGGCGCGATGTCGAGATTCTGTGTGAAGGGCCGAGTCGGACGAATGCGGCGCGGTTGATGGGGCGCACCCGGACGAACAAGATCGTTGTCTTCGAAGGGAAACCGGAACACGTCGGCGAAATTTTCGAGGTCACTGTCCGACAGGCGAACGGATTCAGCTTGTATGGAACGCCGGTCGTGCAAACCTCCTCTCCGACTCACGCATGATTTATCATTTGTCTCTTCAGACGGCTGGCGTTATCGCCGGCCTTTTCCTTTTGCTCGTCAGCGTGCCGGGGCTGATCAAACCCGAACTCGCGCGCGGCTTTGCCCAGCGCTTGCCCCGATCTCGCGTCGCTGGCTTCGCGCTTTTGACAATCAATTTATTTTGGAGCCTATGGCTTCTCGCGACGATGGAAATGGGAGAGTTTTCCAGTTTTCGGCGGCCGCTGCTCATCATCCTGCCCATCGGTTTTTTTCTTGTGTTGAGGTTCGTGGACGAGTTTCTGGCCGTTCGCGCCCTCGGCATTCTTTTTCTTCTGGGCGCCGAGCCGCTTCTCGATGCCGCTTTCTTTCGCACGGAAACAAGCCGGCTTCTCGTGACGGTGTTCGCATACCTTTTAATCGTCGTTGGATTGTTCTGGGTCACGATGCCGTATCTTCTGCGCGATCAGATAAATTGGAGTGCGCGCACGCCTGGGCGCTGGCGTTTAACGCACGGACTCGCTTTGCTCTACGGAGCAGCGATTCTCGCGTGCGCCGTCACGCGGTATTGATCTTCTGTAACGGCGTTCTATGAGCGCCGATCTGCGGCAGATGAACCGCATTCTCGTGATTCGGGGAGGCGCGATCGGGGACTTCATTCTCACGCTGCCGGCGATCAAGCTCTTACGCGATCGGTTCCCGCAGGCGCACATTGAAATCCTCGGGTACACGCACATCATTGCAATCGCCGAGAAGCGCTTCTATGCCGATGCGATTCGCTCCATCGAATACGGACCGATCGCCACGTTCTTCGCGAAGGACGCTGCGCTTTCGGCGGAGTTAACCGAGTACTTCGGAAGCTTCGATTTGATCGTCAGCTACCTCTTTGATCCAGACGGGATCTTTCAAAACAATCTGAAGCGCTGCGGAAGCAAAATGCTTATTGCGGGCCCGCCGAAGCTGAACGGCCACGAGCATGCCGCGCTTCAGCTCGCCCGACCGCTCGAACAGATCGGCTTACATTTGAAAAATCCTGCGGCGAGGATTTATCCAACCGAGGTGGATCGCGAGTTCGCCCAGGATGTCCTTGGCAATTCCAGTAAACCCGTCATCGCGCTTCATCCGGGTAGCGGAAGCGAGACAAAGAATTGGCCGATCGAGAAGTGGAAGAGACTTGGCGAACACCTCTTCTCAACCGATCGCACGATTCTCGTGGTCGCGGGTGAAGCCGACGAAGAGCGCTTGCGGCTGCTGGAGACCGCTTGGAAAGACAAGCCGGCTCGATTCGCGAAGGATCTCGCACTGCCACACCTCGCCGCTTTGTTTGAAACCTCGCTCTTCATCGGGCACGATAGCGGGATTTCTCACATCGCGGCCGCGGCAGGCGCACGATCCATCCTGCTCTTTGGTCCAACCGATCCCGCAGTCTGGGCGCCGGCGAATGAAAACGTGACGGTGCTGCGGGCGCCCGAAGGCGATTTACGTTTACTCGCAGTCGACACGGTAATCGAGACGATCGAGGGCTGATTGGCGGGTCGGCGCCGCTGTCATCCCGAGTCGCCCAGACGACGAGGTACTCGCAAGCGTCCGAGACAGCAACGTCTAGCGGACCTGGATCGCAATACTGTTGGGGGTGAGGTCCTTCGCTGCACTCAGGATGACCACCAGCGCGACGTCGAAAGCGAACGCCTATGAGCTGATCCGCATCGGCATCAGCACATACAGAAACGGAGTCTGAATTTTCAGCACGCCCGGGCTCATCTCATCGATCAGATCGAGAAAGACTTCGTCCTCAGTCAGCGCTCGCAGCGGCGCCATGAAAAATTCCGGATTGAACGCGATGGAAAAGTCACGGCCCTTGTAAGCCACAGCCAACGATTCTTTCGCCTCGCCGACTTCCGGCGTGTTTGCGGTGATGTCGATGTTGTTCTTGGTGAAATTCAGCTTGATCGAGTTCGATTTATCGCTCGCCAGCAAGGAAACGCGACGCAGCGAATTCAGGAACGTCTCGCGCTCTAGGGTGACGCGTTCCTTCGTCTCCGAAGGAATGACCTGCTTATAATTCGGATAATTCCCTTCGATCAGCTTTGAAACCAGAAGCGTATTGTTTAAGTCGAAAGCAATCTGGCCGCTGCCGATGCTGACTTTTACTTCGCCATCGTCCGTCAGAAGTCGCTGCAATTCCGTGACCGCTTTGGTCGGCACGATGATGTCCGCCTCATGGCTGCGCGGGAATTCGAGCTCGATGTCCACCATCGCAAGCCGCCGGCCATCCGTCGCAACCAGCGTGAGCTTGTTTTCTTTGAGACTGAAGAGCAGGCCGTTGAGGACGTAACGCGTTTCGTCGGTCGAGATAGCATAGGAAGTTTTCCGCAATCCGTCGCGCAAATCCTTCTGCCGAATCGTAATGACTTTCGCGTTGTCAAATTTCGGCAGGGGCGGAAACTCTTCTTCCGGCAAGCCGAGGATTTTGAAAAAACTTTGGCCGCTTCGAATCGAAGCCGCGTTCTTCCCGTCGACCTCGATCTGAACTTCATTCGAGGGCAGCTCGCGAATGATGGTAAAAAGGCGCCGCGCCGGCAGCGTGGTCGCGCCTTCCTTCTCGACGTTCGCTTCGAAACTTCCGCGAACGCCGACGTCCAGATCGGTCGTGGTCAGGTGGACTTCGTTGCCCTTGGCCTGCAACAAAACGTTGGAAAGAATCGGAAGTGTCGTGCGGGTGCTGACGACGTTTTGCACTTGCTGCAAACCTTCGAGCAACTTTTCTTTCGTGACGTTAAATTTCATGAAGGTACGGAAAGCTAAGATGTAAGGCTTACGATTTTATTCGGCAACCGCAATCTCGCCAGTGGCGTGGAGAAGTTCCCATTCCTCAACGCTGCAGCGCGCTGTCGATGAATGAGATAGTCTGCCGAATGTTGTCCTGTTCCTGCATGCGCCGCTTCACCAATTTGCACGCGTGCAACACGGTGCCATGATCGCGGCCGCCAAACGCATCTCCGATTTCGTTCAGCGACGCCTTGGTCAATTCTCTCGCGAGGTACATCGCGATTTGCCGCGGGAAAGCGATGTTGGCCGGGCGGCGTTTGCTCGTCATATCCGCCAGGCGCACGTCGTAATGTTCCGCCACCCTCCGCTGGATTTGCTCGATCGTGACGGCATGCCGCGCTTCCTCCTGTAAAATGTCTTTCAGGAGATGCTCAACGACTTCGTTGGTCAGCTCCTTGCCACTGAGCGACGCAAACGACGCGACGCGCATGAGCGCGCCTTCCAGCCGGCGGACGTTCGTGCGAATGCGGGTGGCGAGAAAGTCGAAAGTCTCGTCGCGTAGTTTGATGCCGAGGGTGTGCGCTTTCTTGCGCAGGATCGCCATGCGCGTTTCCACATCGGGCGGCTGCAGCTCGGCGGTGAGTCCCCATTCGAAACGCGAAACCAGCCTATGCTCGAGATTCGCGATCTCGGAAGGAGGGCGGTCGCTCGAGAGCACAATCTGTTTATGCCCATCAAAGAGCGTGTTGAAAGTGTGGAAAAATTCTTCCTGCGAACGCTCCTTGCCTCCGAGAAACTGGATGTCGTCGATCAGGAGCAGATCCGCCTGCCGATAACGTTTGCGAAATTTCACCAGATTGTTGTGCTGAATCGCGTCAATAAATTCGTTGATGAAAAGTTCGCTCGAAAGGTACATGACCTTCGCGTTTTTCTTCTTCATCCCGACGTATTGACCGATCGATTGCATCAGGTGCGTTTTGCCGAGCCCGACCCCGCCGTAAATGAAGAGAGGATTATACGTCCGCGCAGGAGATTGCGCGACCGCGAGACTCGCCGCGTGTGCGATTTCGTTGTTCGGGCCGACGACGAATGATTCGAAACTGTTCCGCGGATTAAGCCCGAGTGCGTTGCTGGATTGCTTGGCGTCCCGGGAATTCTCCCGTGCAAACTCCTTTCCTGGAATCTCAGGGAGAGTTTCTTCGTCCAGCCCCTCGGAAGCCGAAGAAAATTTCACTTTCCGCGGTGCGCCAAAAGCGGTGACGATCGCCACCTGCAACGCCGTCATATGATTACTTTCGATCCAGAATTGATAGATGTTGTTTGGAACTCGAAACGTAAACGCGTCGTCCGTCGCCTGGACGAGCTTAACCGCGGAAAACCAGCGCTTAAAAGTGTCCGGACTAACCTGCGGCTTGAGCGCTGCCGACAATTTCTGCCAGAGCTGAGCGTAATTCTCGTCCATACCGACTTGTTAACAGGGTTAAACAACCCGCCGCGCGAGGGGCGGAAGCAAAAGTTGCGAGGTAAAATGCAATTCGGTAGCGTTGCCTCCGGGCAGGTCTGGAAGCAAGCTCTCTCGGGAAATCTGGATTCCACCCGCGCCATACGAGGGAAAAACGGCATGGGCAGTGGGATGCCAAGGGCGCGGCGCAGAGGGAAGCAAACTATTCTTCGTCGATCCGGTCGCTCTGGCGGGTGTTATGCTCATTCTAGCTCTTTGTAATTGCTCAAAACTGTTCACATCTTATTAACACCTGCTCTGTTCTCTCCCTGCCAGCGGCTTGAGATTAGAAACGGCGCAAAGATGCGACAAGCAAAAACCTGAACTTTATTTTTGTTCGCGAATCAAAAAAATCTTGACGAAAAATCCCAACGGGAGATTGCCCGAATACGCTCGGAGATACTGTGGGCGGGCAGTTGACCCGATCCTCCCGCACGCGCAACATTGCTCCCGAATTAGCGTTCGCCTCACTCGTCGCGGCTCCTGAAATGCGTTCCAATTCTTTCCGCGGAATCAAGAACAGAGCGGGGATCGTGCGCTTTTTTTGGGTGGCCTCGGTCGCGCTTCTCATTTCCGCCCTCCCTGCGCGGGCCGTGGATGACATTCCGCCGCCATTCGGGTTCCACTGGAATGACTTGATGACGAAGGTCGAACAAGTCCTCCTGGGAGCAAAAGCCAAAATCGTCACGAAGGAGCGCAAGGAAAAGCGCGATGTGTGGACAGTGGAGGGACTCGTGCAGCCGGGTCTCAAGCGGACGCTTTTCACTTTCAAGGAAGGCTTTCTCGTCGAAGTGGAGTTGCAGTACGAATACCCGGACTGGAGCATCGAGCGTTACAACGATCGGATGGGAGAAATTCGCCGCTACTTTGATGCGAAATTCGGCACCGGGAAATTGGTTTCGCGCTCGCGCGACACCGACTCGGATGTGATCCAGACGCTCGTCGGCTATCAATGGATCGTCGGCGGAACAATGCTCGAACTCTTCTATTTCTCTGCCCAGCGCGACCTGATGGTTTTCCGCAGTATTACCGTCACCTACAAGGCGATTTGATGAAGCTTGCGCTACCTTTTCAACGTTTCCTTCTGCAATCGCTTCAGCCGGCTTGACAGACTGGCTTTCGCGACAGAGCTCATCCGGTCGATAAACAAGATGCCGTTCAAGTGATCGACCTCATGCTGCAACGCGCGCGCGAGTAATCCCGCCGCCTCTATCCGGACCGTTTCTCCTTCGATTGTCTCCGCTTCCACACGCACGGAAATCGCGCGATCGATTTCGGCGGTGATGTCGGGAAAACTGAGACAACCCTCATTGCCGGAGGCCGTCTCTTCGTCCAGCTGGATTTTCGGATTAAGCAAGACGAGAGGCATCGTGCCCGCCGGATCCACCTCTGTGCCATTCAGCTTCATCGTGCTCGGGCGATCTTCGACCTGCGAAACGTCGAGCACGGTGAGCTGAAGCGCCGCGCCCACCTGTTGGGCGGCGAGGCCGATGCCATTCGCGGCATGCATCGTCTCCAGCATGTCGGTCGCGAGAGAGCGAACGCGCTCGTCCACTTGCTCGATGCGTTTGCCCTTCGCGCGCAAAATCGGGTTTCCGTATTTTACGATCGGCAATTTCATTTTTCGCCATGCGTGAAAGCAGGCAGGTTTTTCACGCCCGCGAGCTTCAACGCGTCCATCACTTTAATGATCGTCCCGAACGAAGCTTTCTTGTCCGCTTGCAAGGCAAGCGCTGATTTGCGCATGGGCGGCAAATTCCTCACGGAGGTTTCCAGCTCATCCGCGCTGACCACCTCGCCGTCGAGCCGGATTTCGTCGTTTTCGTTCACGCTCACAATTGCGTGTTCGAGCTCAGCCGCCACATTGGCCGCTGTCTTTGATTCTGGAAGATTGATCTGAACTTCCGGCTGATCTTTTTTGAAAGTGGTCGAGACGACGAAGAAGATGAGGAGAATTGTCAGGATATCGACGAGCGAAACGATGATGATGGAGGGCGCCCGCCTTTTCCGGACTGCGATCTTCATTGCAACAAAACCGAGCTGCGCGTCACACGAGTGGGGCGCTCGCCGGCACGGTTGAGCGCAGCGGCCGACCCTCCTCGCTGCCGGTTCGACCGTAATAACACTTGGCGATCAAATCCGAGACGATCGATTCCATCTGCACAGAGAGCACTTCGACCTTTTTCGAAAAATAACTGAAGCCGATCAAGCTCGGCACCGCGATGGAGAGCCCGAAGATTGTGCAGTTCAGCGCCATGGAGATGCCGAGCGCCACGGCCTTTGTATCTGACGCGCCGCTACTCAATCCCAGCCCCGAGAAAACCTGCACGAGTCCCGAGACGGTGCCGATCAAACCGATGAGCGGTGCGATGCCGGTGACGACTTCCAGGACGATCAGCCCGCGCTCCAGCCGCACCAATTCGGCGCGCGCCCGCGTTTGCGCGAACTCGATGTTCTCCGAACGCGGCCAGCGCATATGCTGCAACGCGGCGCGCGTGATTCGGGCCAGCGAGGAATTGTCGTCGTTCACGATGCGCATGAGCCGCTCCGCGCTCCCGCCGGGAACGAGCCGTTCGATTTCACTCTCAATCACCAGCGGCAAAACCTTTTTTTCACGCAACGTCAGGACGCTTAGAACGATCGCCGTGACCGTCACAATCGAGCAGGCGAGCAGCGGCCACATGAAAAGACCGCCTTTGGTGAAAAAGCTCACCATGGTCTGGAGTGTTTCTGTCATGGGCGGCGGGCAAACTCGGTCATCATTGATTTGCGTAGGCGGTAAAGGAAAAATCCACGGGCATTCTGCCCTCTGGCAAAGTGGCGATCAGGTCGGGCGGAATGGGAGGAATGTGCGCTTCCTGAAATGATTGCAAGCAGATGTTGGCGAAAGCTTCGTTCGCATTGTTCGAGACGACCCGCAATTTTTGCACGTGCCCTTGCGCATCGACCTCCGCCTCGACGTGCGCTGTCCCGATGCTGACCAGGTCCATTTTCGAATTCATGTAATAATACCAGCGCGAACCGATCGCATCGGAAACAGCTTTTTGGTATCGCCCGAGCGGCGTTCCAACCGCGTTCACTGAGGAAGGGCCGCGATTTGTCAGGCGACCGGTAATGCGAGTCTCCTCTTTTTGCGCCTGATAATTCGAAGCTGCCAGTTCTGGTTTTGGCCTCGGGGCCGCTGGTGGCGCTGACGCTGCGAGAGCCGGGGGTGGAGAAGGCTCTGTTTCGTCCGGCGCCTTGATTGGTGGCGGCGGTGTTGACGTTAACATCGCGAGCTGTTCGGGCTCTGGTGTAGCGATAGGCGCGGCTGTCGGCGTAGAGATGGGCGCTTCCGAGGCCTTTGGTTTCGGCGGTGTGGTTGCCGCAGGCGCAGGCTTCGATTCCGGCGCGACAGTTGATTGCGGTTCGGGCTGCGGCCTCGAGCCGTCGGTCGGCAGTGAAAACTGGTGCGTCTCCAGATTAACGACTGGACGCTCTTTGCCATCCTGCGTCGGCAGCGGCGCATCGCCCGTGGCGGGAAGTTTACTCGCCGAGATCGAGTTGGCGTTTGACTCGAAGGTCTGCTCTTTTGGCTTCTCCGCCGACTCCTTGGACGGCGCCGTTTCCATGAACGGCGGATCTTTCGGCACGAGCGGAGGCGGCGTCGCGGACAGATCGACGATGGTGAGCTCAACCGGTTTATCTTCAAGCGGAGGCGTTGGGGTAAACGCACTGCCGAATGCAGCGAGCGAGTACCCGATCACGAGATGCAGAAACAGCGATATCAGAACCGCCAACCCGAGTTTTCGGCGCTCTTTTGTTTGTTCCATCATTCAATGAGACCGCTCAGGACCGACGACTGCTCAACGATACGCTGGCCCGCAATTGAGAGCTTTCCAATTGGTTGGATAATATCGCACATCGCATGGCCTAACAACTTGCGCATCTCGGTCTTCATTTCGCGGACACCCGGGGAGCAGCGCCGCCTTTTCGAGCATGATGAAACAGATATTGCTGTGCGTACCCGCCGTGTTCT
This sequence comes from Chthoniobacterales bacterium, assembly GCA_036385955.1. Taxonomy (GTDB): domain Bacteria; phylum Verrucomicrobiota; class Verrucomicrobiia; order Chthoniobacterales; family UBA10450; genus AV80. Next base: position 27,936 of record DASVJK010000041.1, read on the forward strand.
CCGAAGTAGGTTTCGCAAAAAGTGCGCAACTGTGTTGTAGTTACCTTTCGTTTTCGGGGAAAATATTCTTGCTTCAAGACGCGCTCAATCCAGACGTCGATCGGAAACGCCCGCAACCGCTCGTAGGCAAAGAGCATCACACAATTAGCAACCTTCGCGCCCACGCCAGGCAGCTCGCAAAGACGCGCCCGCAATGATTCGTTGGAGAGTTCGCTCCATTGTTCGAGATCGCCGGAGATAACGAGGTGCGCCGTCGCCAGCAGGTTCTTCGCCCGGTAACCGAGCGCGCACGCCCGCAAATCTTGTTCAGTGAGTCTCGCGATTCGATGCGGAGTTGGAAACGAATGCGCTTCGCAATCAATGACGCGTTGACGCTTGCCGTATCGAGTACGCAATGTCCGCGAGATCTGACGAATGTGCGCCACCTGCTTCATCGATGAGGTGATGAACGTGGCCAGACATTCCCAGCGCGGCTGCCGCATGATCCGCAGGCCCCGGCAAAAATCGCGGGCTGCGCCCATCGCGGGATCGTCCGGAAACGAACGGCAGATTTCCGCGAGTGGATGATCGAGCGCGAAATAGTTTCCGATAACTTCCGCGGTCGTGCCGGTGAAGAAGAGACGATTTCGCCGCTGCTCCACGTAAACGCCGTTCGAGCCGATCGTTCCCGCATAACCGTCGCCGCATTTTTCCCAATGAAAAACTTGGCCTGAGTCGAGCGTCCGTGCCAGATCGAAATCCGCCGCAGCAATTTCCTTCAGTCGCATAGCATTTGCGCCACAGATTAACACGGATGAAACACGGATGTGAGCGGGACAAATTCCGCGCGTGGCGGCGAATACTCTGATCTGTGGGAATCCGTGCTCATCTGTGGCTAAGAAAAACCGCTTTCCGGGTTCGGGAAATTCTGTCACCTAGACAGCGTGGATTTCCGCCTCGCGATCGATACCGGCGTCCTCCTTCTCTACTTCATCGTGATCATCGTCATCGGCCTGCGCATGGGCCGGAAGGAAGATAATCTCGAAGACTTCGCTCTCGGCGGGCGGCGAATTCCATGGTGGGCCGTGCTTGCTTCACTGGTGGCAGCTGAAACAAGCGCCGGCACATTTTTCGGAACGCCCGGGGAAGGCTTCAGCCACCGCGACTACACCTATTTACAGCTCGCCTTCGGCACGATCATCGGACGCGTTCTCGTCAGCTACATTTTTATCAAGCCGTATTACGACTACAAAGTTTTCTCGATCTACGAGTACCTGACCGCGCGCTTTGGTGTCGCAAGTAAGAATGCGGCCTCCGCTGTTTTCATGATCACGCGTCTGCTCGCGTCCGGCGCGCGTTTATATGTCGCAGCCATCGCACTCGCCCTTGCCTACGAAATGATCAGCGGCACTCGACCGAACCAGACTCAAACTCTTTGGATTTACCTCGGTGCCACAATTGCCATCGTCATTCTGACGGCGATTTACACCACGTTCGGTGGGATCAAGGCCGTCATCTGGACCGATTTGATTCAAGCCTCGATCATGATTGGGAGCGCGTTAATCGCGCTTGGTTTGCTCTACTTCGCGATTCCAGGCGGCTGGCACGAAATCGTGCAACGCCATGGTCCATTCCAGGTTTCGGATCTCATCACCACCGGTCTCGATCCGGCCAAGCATGGCTGGGACAAAGTGAAAGGCATGTTCGAGACTGAGTACACGATCTTTGCCGGCTTGATCGGGGCAGTGTTCATCACGATGGGCACCCACGGCACCGATCAAGACATGGTGCAGCGAATGTTAACGGCGAAGGATATACGACGGAGCCGCCGCTCCCTCATTTTCTCCGGGCTCGCCGACATTCCGCTCGCGTTCACGTTTCTCAGCATCGGATTGCTGCTCTGGGTTTACTATCAAGCCCATCCCGATCCGACGCTGTCCAAGACCCCGAACGAAACATTCTGCCACTTCATTCTCTATCAAATGCCAGTGGGACTTCGAGGATTGCTCCTGGCGGGAATTTTCGCCACCGCCATGGGATCGCTCAGCACCGCATTGAACGCGCTCGCCACCAGTTTCACGCGCGATTGGTACGAGCCTTACATCAACCCCGAAGCTACAGACGCGCAAAGCTTGCGCGCCGTGCGGTGGGCGACCATATGGTTTTCTGTTCTGATGATCGTCGTTGCATCGACAACGGCCTATCTTGTCATCGTCCATCCCAACGTCCGGATTATTCCGATCGTGTTGGGCATTTTCGGCTACACCTACGGCTCATTGCTCGGTGTGTTTTTTGCGGGAATGCTAACCAGGACGCGCGGGAACGATCGCGGCAACATCATCGCCATGATTATCGGTTTCCTTGTTGTGGCGATCCTGAGCGGTTTGCCTAACAACATCGCAGGGCTATTTGGGACGCACTTCTACACGCAACCCAGCTGGCTGCCTGTGATGGAATTCCCTTGGTGGATTTGTTTTGGAACCATCGTCACATTTTCGGTGGCGGTTTTGTTCAAAACCAGCCATCAACAACTGGCGATCAACAAAATCGGGAGCGCCGCATCGTCAGCGCCCGGCACTGTTACGTAGGCTTTTCGCCGGTCAGCGAAATTCCGAGGTCGCGTAGCTGCCGTTGGTCAACAGTGCTAGGCGAATGCGACATCAAATCGATGCCGCGATTGTTTTTCGGGAAGGCCATCACTTCACGGATGCTTTCCTCGCCGCAGATTAACATGACGATTCGATCGAGGCCGAGCGCGATCCCGCCATGGGGCGGGGCTCCCAGACGAAAGGCGCGCAGCATATGGCCAAACATGCTCTGTTGATCTTCCTCGCTCACACCGAGTGCCGCGAAGATTTTGGCCTGCAACTCCGGTTCGTGAATCCGGATGCTGCCGCCGCCGAGCTCCACGCCATTCAAGACCACATCGTAGGCTTCGGCACGCATCTCGCCAAACTTCTCCGTCTCGAGCTTTGCGACATCTTCGGTCCTGGGTCGCGTGAAAGGATGATGCACCGCGTTCCATTTGTTTTCCTCGGCACTGAAAGCCATGAGCGGAAAGTCGGTGACCCAGAGAAAGTCGAGCTGGCTGGAACCAGCGGTCAGTTTCTGCATCTCGGCAATCCGGGAACGAAGCCGTCCCAGTACTTCGCAAACAACTTCCCATTTGTCTGCGGCGAACAAGATGAGGTCGCCTTCTTCGACTTGCAGTCCTGAGCGCAGCGCTTCCGTCTCAGCTTCACTAAAGAATTTTACGATCGGCGATTTCCACTCGCCGTTTTCTACTTTGATAAAGGCGAGTCCCTTGGCGCCGTACTGTTTCGCCATCGCCGTAAGTTCATCGCTCTGTCCGATTGTGAGGCTCGCAAAACCTTTCGCGTTGATCGCTTTGACGGCGCCACCTGCGTCGAGCGCGCCGCGAAACATTTTGAAGGAGCTCGAGCGGAAAGTATCGGCCAGGTTTGTCAGGCGCATGGCGAAGCGCCGATCGGGCTTGTCGCTTCCGAATTCGTCCATCGCTTGCGCGTAGGTCAGGCGTGGAAACGGCGTGGCGATTTCCACGCCCTGCGCGGCGCGAAACATTGCGGAGAGCAAGCCCTCCACTAAAATGAAGATGTCGTCGGGAACGACGAACGACGCCTCGATGTCGATCTGAGTGAATTCCGGCTGACGATCGGCGCGCAGATCTTCGTCGCGGAAACACTTCGCGATCTGAAAATATTTTTCGATCCCGCCCACCATGAGCAACTGCTTGTATTGCTGCGGCGCCTGCGGCAGGGCGTAAAATTTCCCTTTTGTCAGGCGGCTCGGGACAAGGAAATCGCGGGCGCCTTCCGGAGTGCTCTTGGAAAGAATCGGGGTTTCGATTTCGACGAAGCCATTTTCATCGAGGAAATCGCGCGTCGCTTTCGTGACCTTGTGCCGCAGCCGCAGGTTGCGTGTCATCTGCGGCCGGCGCAGATCGAAGTAACGATAGCTCAGTCGCAGATCTTCATTGCTGACTTCGGCATCGAGTGGGAAGGGGAGAGCGTCGGCGCGATTCAGGATCCGCAACCTTTCGGGAACGAGCTCGATGTCGCCGGTGGGCAGTTTCGGATTTTCCGTCCCCGGCACACGCGCTGAGACTTTGCCTTCGACTTCAATCACGTCCTCGTGCCGCAAGTGATGCGCCTGAGCGGCGAGCTCGGCGTTCTCTTCCGGCCGAAAAACAACCTGTGTCAGGCCTTCTCGATCTCGCAGATCGATGAAGATCACGCCGCCGTGATCACGCCGAACGTGGACCCATCCGGCGAGCATGGCCGTTCGGCCGATGTCGCCTTTGCGGAGTTCGTTGCAATGATGGGTTCGGTACATGATGCGCGATTAGCCTGCCCATTCTGAGCGAAACAAAGAATCTCGCAAGCGATGTCGGTGTCGAAAGTAGTTTGCGAGGTCCCTCGCTCACGCTCGGGATGACAGAATCGTGGCGACGCGCGCGGAGAGTTCTTCGTGGGGTACAAGGCTCTGCTCACCTGTGCGCAGGTCTTTCAGTTTCAATTGCGGCCACTCGTCGCCGAACAGAACCGCCAGACGCGCGCCCAGTTGCTCAGCGGTCTGAAATTGTTTTCCGACTTTCGCGGGTGTCAGTGGGTAATCGACACGATAGCCTTGGTCGCGGAGTGTTTGGATTTCCGCGAGCGCGTCGGCTCGACGCTCTGCCTTTGCGATGACGACGTAGATGTCGAGGTTCTGCTCGGCGGCAATGCATTCTTCCATTTTCGCTTTGGCGGCCGGGCTTTTGGCGATCAACTCCCCGAGAACGACGTCTCCCATAGCAAAGCCGAGGGCGGGTAGTGACACCGCCCCGTCACTGAGCTGCTGAATCAAGTTATCGTATCGGCCTCCCCCCACGAGCGCGCGCAGTTTGCCGTCGCGGTCGAACGCCTCGAAAACCACGCCGGAATAGTAAGCAAGGCCACGTACGATCCCGAGATCGATTTTCACGAACTCGGCCAGGCCACGATCTCTCAGCGCGGCCAGAAGCCGCTCCAGTTTTTCGCTTTTGCCCCCTCCATCTAGAATCTTGAAAGTTGGCTCTACGAGGGGACCAAGGCGCGCCGCTGTTTTCTCACGAGGCTCGCGTTCGCTCTTGTCGATCGCCTGCAACATTTCCTGCCACTGTTCCTCCGGCACGTTTTGCGCTCGAAGAAAGTCGATCCAGAATTCGCGGTCGCTGATTCGCACGACCACATCCTCCGCCGTGAACCCGAACGCGCGCAAAATGTCGACGCAGAGTGCAATCAATTCGACATCTGCTTCAAGAGATTCCTCGCCGATGATGTCCGCGTTGAATTGATAGTGCTCGCGAAGGCGTCCGCGTTGCGGACGCTCGTAACGAAACATCTGCGGCAGGCAAAACCATTTGATCGGCTTTTTGAATTCGCGGTGGGTCGCCGCGATCATCCGGGCGAGCGTCGGAGTCATCTCAGGCCGCAAGGCAACGGCGCGACCGCCTTTATCCGTGAAGTCGTAAAGCTGCTTCACAATTTCTTCGCCGGACTTTTTCTTGTAGAGATCGAGGTCTTCCAGCAACGGCCCGTCGTACTCGACGAAGCCGTATCGTCGCGCGACCTCACGCCAGCGATCGAAGATGTAATTGCGGACGGCGCAATCCTTTGGGGCGAAATCACGGAAGCCGGGGAGCGATTGCATGGGATCAATAAGTCAGGTTGGACACAGGGTGAGCGAGGTAAAGGGAACCGCACCCTGTGCGGATTACGAAATGAGAGTGCGGTTGAATAAACTCCAGCTTCGGGCAGTCGGATGAATGCACGACGGAGACCATCCGTTTAACCAAAGCAAAGGACAAATATGAAACACAACAGATTGATTACATTATTGGCAGCCGGAGCCGTCAGCGCAATCGCGCTCACCACAGCTTTCGCGCAAACTTCCTCAACCACCACCACAACAACCGACCCAGCGACGGCTGTGACGAGTTCAGCGAGCACGACAACGTCGACGAGCACAGTCGACGGGGCGGGCACGATCACGACTTACACGCCGGGCTCGGACTATATCTCGTTCCGGACGGAGACGAGCAGCGCCCCGGTGAAGTATTATTACACCAAGACCACGACGATCGTTGATCCGGAAGGAAAGACCGTTGAGTGGTCCATGCTCAAGCCTGACATGCCGGTGAAATACACCTACGTGAAAGACGGCGATCGCATGGTGATCAGCAAGATCACGCTGACGAAGCCAGTGGCGTACTACGAAAAGACGACCACGACCACGACTACGACCAAGCCCTAAGGGCGGCGTAGTTGTTTCGAACTGAAATTTAGCACCCGCGGAACGTGTTTCCGCGGGTGCTTTTTGGTGGATCGCGCGCTCCGTCGCGCGATGATTATTCTTCGCCCCGAAAGCGTTCGGGGCCACTTTGACATCGCGCGCGGAGCGCACGATCGACCTGACGGCGGCTTGGAAGCCGCCGCTCCTTGAATCTAATCCCCGTAGCCGTTGGGAAATTTCCGATGCCATTTCCAGGCGCTTTCGATGATCGCTTCGAGGCTTTGGAATTGCGGACACCAGCCCAGCTCCTTCTGAATCTTCTCCGAAGCTGCGATCAGTCGCGGCGGATCGCCGGCGCGCCGAGGCTTTTCCACGACCGGAATTTTGTGGCCGGTCACGCTCCGGCAGCAATCGATCACTTCGCGCACGCTCGAGCCACCGCCGGTGCCCAGATTGTAGAATTCACTCCTGGGCCCGTCCAACGCGAGGATGTGTGCGCGCGCCAAATCCAGAATATGAATGTAATCGCGGATGCACGTGCCATCCGGGGTGTCGTAATCGGTGCCGTAGATCTCCACGTGAGGCTTTAGGCCCAGCGCGACTTTCAACACATTCGGAATGAGATGAGTCTCGACGCGGTGTTCTTCGCCGAAATTTTCTGAAGCGCCCGCCGCGTTGAAGTAACGGAGCGCGACAAAGCGCAAACCATGAATCTCGCCATACCAGCGCAGTATTTTCTCGAACGCCAGCTTCGATTCCCCATATGGGTTGATCGGACGCGGCGGCAATGTCTCGTCGATTGGCAATTGTTCCGGCGGACCGAAAATGGCGCAGGTCGACGAAAAGACGAGCTGCTTCCGGCCGGTCGCGACCATGGCATCGAGCAGATTCAAGCCGTTTCCGATGTTGTTTCGGAAATATTTCGAGGGATTTTCCATCGATTCTCCGACCAAGGCGCTGGCGGCAAAGTGCATGACCGCCTCTGGCTGGAACGCAGCAAGGGTCGATTGAATTCGATCACGGTCGGCTAGATCGCCTTCGATAAATGTTGCGCGAGAATCTACTGCCCGACGATGTCCCTCGGTCAGGTTGTCGAATATGCCGACCGTGTGGCCCTCGTTGAGCAACAGTTCGGCGCAGACGCTCCCGATATAGCCTGCTCCGCCGACAACGAGAATTTTCATCGGGGAAGTTGTGGCGCTCCTGCGCGCCATGTCAAAGCAAACCGCGCCAGCAGGTCGTTAACTTTTGTTTGCTTCGATCCCGGCGATCATGCGCCGAATGAGCCCATTCTTCCTGCGGGGCGCAAGGACTTTAAGACTCTGTTGCTTTGATCCCCATTCCAGAATATCGATGTCGACACGCCGAACACCCCATAAGCGCATCGCACTGCGACTAGTCTTGTAGAGGTCGATCGTGTTCGTGCCAACCAATGCGCCGCCATAATCGTCGATGATGTATCGGTCTTGCGTGCCGACGATTTGGAACCGTGTCCCGAGTGGAAAACGCGACCAGTCGGCGGCGGCGCTCATTTGGTTTTGACCGGCTAAGGATTTCCCGATTGCGTTACGCCTGCCGCCCCTTTCCGTGTGTGTGTAAGCCGTCGTCCGAACATTCGAAATACGGCTTCCATGGGTGGTTGGGGTTTGTCTCGTGGACTGCGGGGTTGGCGTCTCGCAACTCGCGATCAGGCAGGCAAGCGTCCCGAGACCGGCGATTTTCAGATATGTCGACATCGGCGCGGAAAACCGCTCACTACCGATTGAAGACAGGGGTGGCAAGCGATAATTTGCGCGGAGCGCACGATCCACTTAGGCGCGCGCCATTGCGGCCATCTCCGACGTGCAGTGCGGGCAGCGCGTAGCCTTGATCGGAATAGTCATGGCGCAAAACGGGCACTCTTTCGACACCGGAGCGGAGGCGCCCGGCTTGGGTCGCTTCATATTATTGAAGGCACGGAGGAGCAGGAAAATACAAAACGCGACGATCAAAAAATTGACGACGAGTGTGACAAAGTTTCCGTAGTTCCACGTGATGGCGCCGGCCTTCGCCGCCTCCGCGGCGGTTTTGAACACGCCTCCGCCAGGTGCATCGCGCAGCACGACAAACTTGTTTGAGAAGTCCAGCCCGCCAGTCAAGAGACTGAGCGGCGGCATGATGATGTCTTTCACCAACGAGGCGACAATCCCTCCGAAGGCCGCGCCGATGATGACGCCCACGGCCATGTCGACCGCGTTTCCTTTGATCGCGAATTCTTTGAACTCTTTGAGCATGATCCCAGCTGTACTTAGCCGGTCACGATATTGACAAGCTTTTTGGGGACGACGACGACCTTGCGAATCGTCTGTCCGCCAACGGCATTTTGAACCTTCTTATTGGCGAGCGCCGCCGCTTCGAGCGCGGCGTCTGTGGCGTCGAGAGCGACGGTAATCTTGTCACGTAACTTTCCATTCACCTGCAAGACGATCTCGATTTCGTCTTCGATCAAGAGGCGCTCATCGTGGTCGGGCCAGCGCTGTCGGGTGATGTCGCCATGCACGCCTGGAAATGTTTCGGCCAGGATTTGCCAAAGCTCCGAAGTGAGATGGGGCGCAAACGGATTGAGCAGAAGAAGAAGTGTGCGGAGCGCGGAAACTGGTTTGGCCGGCGCGTTTGTGAACGCGTTCACCAGAATCATCATCTGCGAGATCGCGGTGTTGAAGGAAAGCGTTTCGATATCGCTGCTGACTTTCTTGATTGTGGCGTGCAAGATTTTGAGCTCGGATTTCTGTGGATCGACTTCCTGCACGCCGCCGGAAAGAACCCATTCGCCGGCTTGATTTTCCTCCATGATCAGACGCCAGACGCGCGCAAGGAATCGCGAAACGCCTTCGACGCCTTTCATGCTCCACGGTTTCATTTGCACGAGCGGGCCCATGAACATCTCGTAACAGCGGAACGCATCCGCGCCGTAGATTTCAATCACATCGATCGGGTCGATCACGTTGCCCCAGCGCTTCGACATCTTGCGGCCGTCCTCCCCGAGGATCATGCCTTGATTGACGAGGCGTTGGAACGGCTCGGGTGTCGAGAGGTACTCGAGATCGAAGAGCACCTTGTGCCAGAACCGCGCATACAGGAGATGCAGCACCGCATGCTCGACGCCGCCGATATAGAGATCGACACCCCCGGGTTTGCCTCCGCCCATCCAATACTGCTCTGGCTCCTCGCCCACGAACCGTTGGTCGTTCCGCGGATCGCAGAACCGCAGGTAGTACCAGCACGAGCCGGCCCATTGCGGCATTGTATTCGTTTCCCGCGACGCGCCATCTGAATAACGAATCCAATCTTTCGCTTTCGCCAGCGGCGGTTCGCCGGTCCCGGTCGGTTTGAAATCTTCGAGCGCCGGCGGTTCCAGCGGCAGTTCCGATTCCGGCAGCGCTTCATGTTTTCCATCGCGCCAGATGATCGGGAACGGTTCGCCCCAATAGCGCTGCCGCGAGAACAACCAATCGCGCAATTTGTAGTTAATCGACCGCGCGCCCAGCCCGCGTTCTTCCAGCCATTCGGTGATTTCTTGTTTCGCGGCTTCCGTCGGCAGGTTTTCGATCAGCGGGGAATTGATCGCGGTGCCGTCGCCAGCAAATCCGAGTGATTCCCGTCCGTCCGGCGGCTGGAGGACGATTCGAACCGGCAGCTCAAATTTTTGCGCGAATTCCAGATCGCGCGCGTCATGCGCGGGCACGCCCATGATCGCGCCGGTGCCGTAACCCATCATCACGTAATCCGCGATCCATATCGGAATGCGTTCGCCGTTCGCAGGATTTATTGCGAATGCGCCGGTGAACGAGCCGGTCTTCTCCTTGGACAGATCGGTGCGTTCGAGATCGGATTTTGCGGCAATCTCGCCGCGATAAGTTTCAATCGATTCACGCTGCTCTTCCGTCGTGATCTGATCGACGAGTGGGTTTTCCGGAGCGACCACCATGTAAGTCGCGCCGTAGAGTGTGTCGGGTCGCGTCGTGAAGACCTTGATGGTAGGGGCGATTGACCCCGATCGCCCGGGCGGTTGCGGTGAACCGCCCCTACCTGCAATGGCGAATCTGATTTCCGCCCCTTCGCTACGGCCGATCCAATTTCGTTGGAGCGCTTTGATGGAATCCGGCCAATCCAAGCCTTCCAACTCATCGAGCAACCGATCAGCGAAGGCGGTGATGCGCAACATCCATTGGCGCATCGGGCGGCGGGCCACCGCGAACCCGCCGACCTCGCTCTTGCCGTCGATGACCTCCTCGTTTGCCAGGACGGTGCCTAATTCCTGACACCAATTTACGGGGACTTCCGCCACATAAGCGAGGCGCACGCCGTCAGGATCCGCACCGTGATAACTGGAGATGCGCTCAGCCTTTCTTGTCTCCGGGTTGAACCACGAGTTGTAGAGTTGGAGGAAGATCCACTGCGTCCATTTGTAGTAGGCGGGATCAGTCGTGTTTACTTCACGTTCCCAATCGTAGGAAAAGCCGATGCGTTTGAGTTGCGACTTGAATTTCGCAACGTTCTCGCGCGTGGTGATGACTGGATGCTGCCCGGTCTTGATCGCATACTGCTCGGCGGGGAGGCCAAATGCGTCCCAGCCCATCGGGTGGAGCACGTTGAAACCCCGCAGGCGCTTATAGCGCGCGACAATGTCCGTCGCGGTGTAACCCTCGGGATGTCCGACGTGCAAACCCGCGCCACTCGGATAGGGAAACATATCGAGCACGTAAAATTTCGGTTTCGCCGGGTCGAAATTCTCTTCGCCGGGGTTCGGCGCATGGAACGAGCGATTCTTGTCCCACGTCGCCTGCCACTTCGGCTCAATCTGATCGAAAGGATAAGGTTTGCGGCGCTCGTTCATGAGGAAAGAATCAGGAACACAGGAAAGCAGGAAAGAAACTGAAAATTTTTCCTGCCTTCCTCTTTTCCTAATTCATTTTAATTGATGCACCAGCTTTTGCTCGCGACACGCAACTCGCACAAGACGCGGGAATTCGCGGAGATTCTGAGTGATGGGTTTGATGTTCGCGACCTGGCGGCCGTGGCGGAATTACCGGTGGTGGAGGAGACCGGTCTCACGTTCGAGGCGAACGCAATCCTGAAAGCGGTCGCGACGTCGAAACATTTTCAGAGGCTCGTCGTCGCGGACGACTCGGGCCTCGAAGTGGATGCCTTGGATGGCGCGCCGGGAATCTATTCTGCGCGTTACGCCGGGGAGCGCGCCACTGATGCAGCCAACGTCGTGAAACTCCTCGCGGAGCTGGCGGAATGCGATCCTGGTCTACATTCCGCGCGTTTTCGATGTTCTCTGGCGCTCGCGCGACAGGGCGAGGTTTTAGGAGTCTTCGAGGGCGTCGTCGAAGGGACAATCGTGGACGAGCCGCGAGGGTCAGCAGGATTTGGGTACGATCCCGTCTTCCAGCCGCGGGGATTCGAACAGACATTCGCGGAGCTTTCTCCGGTCGAGAAAAATAGGATCAGTCACCGCGCGCGAGCCATCCGGTCGTTGCGGGCCGCGTTGCTCGCTAAATCCTAATTCCGGGGAAACTCAGGGCTTATTTGGTGGCGGCGGCGGAGCGCCTGGAGGACCCGGGGGTGGAGGAACTGTCCCAAGAGCTCCTGTGACGGACGCGGCCTTGATCTGGTAGCCGATCTTCGTGATGCCAGCCAGACGGATCTTATCAAGCAGCCCAATCACGTCTCCGTGCATGGCAAGTGTTTCGGCGCTGAGCGAAACCTTCACGTCCTTATTGGCCTCGTAAAGGTGATAAAGCTTCGGCAGGACATCGGAATCCAGTACTGGGGCGTTGTCGAAATAAACGAGGCCGCCCTCGGTTACGCGAATGGAAATGTAGTCTTTTGGCTGGTTCGCAGGAGGAGGCGTCGCGTTAGCGCTCGGCAGATTCACACGAATGCCCTTCATGTGGGTCTGGCTCAAGCTGACCATCATGAAGCTGGCGAGCAAAAAGAACATGATGTCGATCAACGGAATGATCTCGATGCGCGCTCTCTTGTGCGGAATTGGCGATCGCATTCTCATGGTTGGTGTCTGGTGGAGAGACTAATACTGCGCGCCGCTCATGGTGAAGGTGATGGGAGTGCGAACTCTGGAGACAGTTCCCGGTTTGAAGCGCCACCGGCGGAATGCGCTGGTGGCGGCATTGTCCAGAATCGGGCTGCCTGTGCTTTGCGCCATGTCGGCACTCGTTACGCTACCGCTGCCGGGATCAACCGTCATCACGCAGACGCCGCTGCCCATGATTTTGGAACGGCGCGCTTCATACGGATATTCCGGCCGGGGAGCGCTGACTGCCATCACTTTCGCGGAAGACATGGACATCGGTCCCATGGGTCCGACCGGCCTTGGTCTCGCGATTGGTGACACGGGCTTGTTGGAAGATGGCTGCTTGGGCGGCGGAGTCGGCTTTTCCTCCACGAACTCCTGCTTTTGATCTGGTATTGCCTCGGGCGGTGGCGGCGGGGGAGGCTCTTCTTCAGGAGGCGGTGTGGGTTGCGGCGGCTCCTGCTGTTGCTCGATCGACATTTCGACCGTGGCTTCAGGGATGTCGCTCAGATCTACGATCTGTTCCTTCGGGTGAATGGCTGCAATCGCGACGGCGGCGAAGTGAATCGCTACGGCGCCACCGATAGCCGCCCAGACATGCCATCTTGGCGGGGGCCGATAAAGGAGTGGTCCAGCCATATTACCTTTACTTGCCGGCGCCTGGGATACCTGCGGTCGACTGGCTCTTAATTTCGAACGATATCTTGTTGAAGCCGGACGAGCGGATTTGATCCAGCACGCGAGTTACATTGCCGTGGACGGCCTCCCGGTCGCCCCGAATAAAGATCTTCGCCTCGGGATTTGTGAGGTAAACTTTGCGAAGTCGCGGGAGCACCTCCTCGAGCGCAATTTTTTCTTTATCGAAGTAGGTGTAGCCATCCTTGTCCACGGAAAGGCTCACGTAATCCTTTTTCGACTGGGTCTGGCCGGAGGCGCCGATGGGCAGACTTACTTTCATGCCCTTCATGGTCGTCTGGCTGAGACTCACCATCATGAAACTCGCGAGAAGAAAGAACATGATGTCGATCAACGGAATGATCTCGATTCGCGCTCTCTTATGCGGGATGGGTGAGGAAACGTTCATTGAAGACCTTTAGATCGACGAGCCCTTCCCAGAGCTTGGGGTTGTCCCCGAGATCTCTAGCTCGCGCGCCGCACTTTGTGCTCCCAACATAACTTCCAGATTCGTCGCTGCTGTCTGCAGTTCGAACTCTAAGTTAGACACGCGAGAAGTGAAAAAGTTAAAGGGAATCAACGCGAAAATCGCGATACCGAGGCCGCAAGCCGTCGCGATGAGTGCTTCCGCAATACCGCCGGTGACCGCTTGCACCGCGAGCTCTTCGTTGCCGAGGAAGCTGAAAGACTTCATCAGACCGGTGATCGTTCCCAATAGACCGAGCAACGGGGCGAGAGTCACCAACGTATCCATGACGACGAGGAACCGGCCGGCCCGTTTAATCTCGATGCCGGCGGCGACTTGCAGCGCACCCTGGAGCGACGCGTGCTGGTGATTCAAGCCATTCCACATCATGCGCAGAACAGGATCGCGCGAGTCGCGTGACAGGCGGGAAGCTTCGGCCACATCGCCGAGCTCAATCGCGGTGAAGACCTTCTCGATCCGCTTGGGATCGCGGCGCATCCAGCGGCCGAGCCACCAGAAAACGCGCTCGAGCACCACCGCCAGCCCGGTGAGCGAGACGATGAGGATCGGCCACATGATCGGGCCGCCTTTGCGGAAATTATCGACAAAGAAATTCTTATCAATCGCGCTCTCTGGCATTGCGGCGGCCGATGGACTGGCGCTTGCCGCCGGAGAAACGCTCGCGGTTGTCGTCGCCGGCGACATTGCGGCCGTGGCCGGTGTCATGCCTGCTGCTGGCGAAAGCCCGGGAGCAGCGGGGCTCGTCATCGTTGCCGGGGCGACCGCGGGATTCGAGGCCGGCGGTGGCACCGCTGGCGCCACCGGGCCGCCGGGTGGTTTGACTGGCGACGTGCCAGGAGGCGGCGGCTGGCCGAAAGAAGTCAACACGAGTGTGACGGAGCAGAGGCTGGCAATTAGCAGTGTTTTCATAGGGTTGATTGGAAAGTTTTTTCCCGGCTCGAATTCCGATAGGGATTTCCCCGTTCGTTTATCCTCAATGAGGTAAGTGCGAGTCCAGCAAAACTTTCGCGTTTGTCTTTTTGACGTTTCGGATCCTGGCGGAGCCACTAAGGTTATTTCGCATCATCCGACGTTTTGGGATGTAGCTTAGGGTCGGGAAATTGCGGCTGGAAAGAACTTTTTTCGCGGCTCAGCGCGCAAGCCCGACGGAATTGCAAAGCGGCGGCCACTCGCCAATGCGTGCCTCGAGTTCATCACCCGCGCGAATCGGGCCGACCCCGGAAGGCGTGCCGGTCAAGATAAGATCGCCTGGCACGAGCGTGATCGATTGACTGGCGAAGGAAACAATCTCCGCCACGGAATGGATCATCTGGCTCGTGCGCGCCTGTTGTTTCACTTCGCCGTTCTGCCGAAGCGTGATCGGCAGATCGCCGACCTCGAGATCTGTATAAACGAACGGTCCCACTGGCGTGTACGTGTCGAACGATTTGCAGCGTCCGAATTGCTTCTCGGATCTCTGCAGATCGCGATCGCTGATATCTTCGGCAATCGTGTAGCCATGAACGTGTTCGAGCGCCCTCGCGACGCTCACATTCTTTGCGGCTGTCCCGAGCACGATTCCAAGCTCCACTTCGAAATCGGTTTGATGCTCCGCAAACGCAATCTCGATCGTGCCGCCGTGCGGAAGGAGAGAGGAGGGCGCCTTAAACCAAATCAGCGGCGTGCCGAGCGGCGTGCGCTGCATCTCTTTAATATGATCGGCGTAATTGAGGCCCACCGCGATGACCTTGCTCGGTGCGACCGGCACGCCGATCTCGAGGTTGCGCAATGGAACCACCGCGCCCGTGAATTCGAGCCCGAGCCAGTAGGGTCGGGCTAAAATGTGCACTGCGTCACCGCGCACTTCACCGTAGACGAGGTTGCCGTTGGAAATGAAGCCACCGAAATTGCGCATAAGGACACCCAGTTTTCGTGAGTGGGAAACGCCAGTCAAGCCGCTCTGTCATCCCGAGCGCAGCGAGGGACCACGCAAGCGACGTGCGATGTCGCTTGCAGGGCGACACCGAGCTGAGCTTCTGGGGGCCTTCGCTGTCGCACCGCCGCCGAAGCGCTTTGGCGCGCAGGAGGCTACGCAGCTCAGGATGACAGCCGCGCACGACCGCTACTTCGGCACCACCGCTACGAAATTCCGCACCGTCTTCTGCTCCGAAATCGAGAAGGGACCGCGTTCTCCGGCGAACCAAAACGCACTTGACGATCCGCCATCAAGATTGAGCGCGCGTTGCACTTTCAGGTCGGGTGCAACTCCCGGCGTCGCCAAAATTCTCCCGAGCTGTGCCAGCGTCACGTCGGAACAAAAACCGATGGCGGTGCGATCAGATCCGCCGGTGACGACAAAGGTGCGGCGCGCAGGCCGGGTCTCGTTGAGGCCAGGGACGGGGTGACCATGATCCACCAGGAATGGGCCGCATTGCAGCGCCGCGGTCGCTCTTCGTTTCGACGAATACTCCGCAAGGCGAAGCAATTGGATCCGACCGTTCGAGACCATCATTACTCCGCCTAGCAAGCGAGCTTTGCGCAGCGGAGCGATAACGTTCCCGTCGCTGATCAATAATCCCACCGGCTTGTTTTCCGGATCGAAATACCCGCCATTCACGCCGGCCAGACAGTTTTCGCGTCGCATGACCGCGGCGAGATTGTCTTTGCCAGCCGGGTTATCGATGACGCGCAAAGTGGCAGATTTTGTGGCAAGCACAGCGAGGTCAAGTGTGGCTCGTTCGTCGGTGTTGCTCTCGGTGAGCACGATTCGGCGATGTTCGACACCGGCCGCGGCCCCTCGTTCTGTTTGTGAGGCTGTGACGGTCCAATCGGCGCGGGCCGATCCGACCAGGAACAAGGCGAGGACGAATCTTGCGCTAAGCCGGGCCACCGTATTTTTTCAGCTGTTCGATGAAACGTGGGTTGTCGCGGAGCGGGTTCCAGATCGGAATGCACTTGAGGATGGCGACTGCAACGGGACTCGGTCGCGAGAGGAGTCCATCCAGCAAATCGATGGCCTTTTCCTGTTCGCCGACGAGGGCATAAACCTCCGCGAGCGTTTGCGTCATGTCCGGGCAGCCGGCGGCAACGCGCCACACCTTGCGACGACGCAACTCGCAAAAGAATCCGTAGAGGCGAGAGGAATGAAATGAGTTGCCCAAGAGAAGCGAGTTACTTACTCCCGATCACTTTGCACCAGTAGCAAAAACGGTCTGGAAATGCGGGCTCTGTTTTTCGCGCGAAACAACCGTGACTTCGATGTTCTTGAAGCCGCTGGTTTCGAGAAACTGGTGCAGCTGCACTTCGCTGAAGCCGAGCCAGTGATCGGCGTAAAGCTCACGTGCGCGCTCGAATCGATGGCTGAGCAAATCCAGGATCACGATCCGTCCGCCTTTTCTCAACATCCGGTAAGCGCTTGCGATCGCGCGTTCGGGATGAATCGCGTGATGCAACGCCTGACTCAAGATCGCGAGATCGATCGTGCCCTTGGTGATCGGCGGGTCTTCGATATCGCCGAGCCGATATTCCAGATTCGCGAAGCCGTGCTGCTTCGCGAGCTTCGATCCGAACTCGACCATTTTCGGGGAGTTATCGACAGCGATCACCTTGCGTGCGGTTTTGGCGAGGAGCTGGGCGAGCGTTCCTTCGCCCGCGCCGAGATCGGCCACGGTCAAGGCCGGCAATAAACTGATTACCGTGTGGGCCAGCGCCTGCCAGGAACGGCCCGGCACGTAACTCCGGCCGAATTTTCCCGCGAGTTCATCGAAATACTCGCGCGCTTTATCGCGGCGTTTGCGGAGCGCGAGCTGCAACGCCGTGCGATCGCGCGCCGTCTCCGGCATCTCGCGAGCGAGCACGCGCGTGAGCTCGTTCACCTTCGCGCGCGCGGGGTTCCGCTCCTCCTTTCCCGTCCGCCCGTAATAAACATTTTTACCGGCGCGGCGATCTTCCACCACGCCCGCACGCTTCAATTGCGCGAGATGACTCGAAATGCGCGATTGCCCCATGCCGAGAATTTCCTGCAACT
The DNA here is from genome assembly GCA_036385955.1 of Chthoniobacterales bacterium. GTDB lineage: Bacteria > Verrucomicrobiota > Verrucomicrobiia > Chthoniobacterales > UBA10450 > AV80. The sequence goes on from DASVJK010000041.1 coordinate 45,435, forward strand.
CCGCCACGGAAAGTTCTTCTTCTTCGAGCAGCAAGAGCATCCGGAGCCGTGTCGGGTCGGCGAGCAAACGGAGAAAATTAATGGTTGACGTCATTTTGCACCTCCACGATATATCGACGTATCATGATTGGTCAATATGATCGCTTGGCTCCAGGTTTCAGGATTGAGCTTTCAGGGTTCAGTTTCCCGGCGTTGAGCGCTCTGATCTACCTGAACCCTGAACCCTGAACCCTGGCTCCTTTTTTATGCTCCGACGCTTCATTTTTGCTTCCGAATCGGTTGGCGAAGGTCATCCGGACAAAGTTTGCGACACCATTTCCGACGCCGTTCTTGACGCCTGTCTTCGGCAGGATCGCAAGAGCCGCGTCGCCTGCGAGACCTATGCCAAGAGCAACGTCGTAATCGTCGGTGGCGAGATAACCATTCCGAATTTGCCGAAAGGCGCGCATCTGGAAGACGTCATCCCGATCAATCAGATCGTGCGCGAAACCGTGCGGGACATTGGCTACGTCCATGACGACGACGTGTTTCACGCGAAGAAAATTTTCGTTAACACCGTCATCACCGATCAGTCACACGATATCTCCCAAGGTGTTGATGCGAAGAGGGCGAAGGGCAAACAAACTTCCGAACAGGGGGCCGGCGACCAGGGATTGATGTTTGGTTTCGCGTGTGATGACACTCCGGAATTGATGCCGGCTCCCATCATGTTCGCGCATCGGCTCGGCCGCGAGTTGACTCGCATTCGCAAGAGCGGAAAAGCGGAGTGGCTGCGTCCCGACGCAAAATCGCAGGTGTCCGTCATCTATGAGAATGGAAAGCCGGTCGGCATTTCCAACGTTGTCATCTCAACGCAGCATACCGACGACATTGAACATAAAGGCATCGAAAAATTCATCATAGAAAAGGTCATCCGCAAAGTGCTGCCGAAATCAATGCTCAACGGCTCCACGCAGTTTCTCGTAAATCCGACCGGCCGTTTCGTCATCGGCGGGCCGCAAGGCGATACCGGGCTGACCGGCCGCAAGATCATTGTCGACAGCTACGGCGGCTGGGGCCGTCACGGCGGTGGCGCGTTTTCCGGCAAGGACCCGAGCAAGGTCGATCGCAGCGCCGCTTACATGGGACGCTGGGTGGCGAAGAACGTGGTCGCCGCAGGCCTCGCCACGCGCTGTGAGATCCAATTCGCGTACGCCATCGGTTATCCCGACCCCGTCAGCATGAACATCAACACCTTTGGCACGAACACGGTGCCCGAAGAAGCGATCGAGCGCGCGGTTAATCGCACCTTTTCTTTTAAACCAGCCGAAATCATCCAGCAGCTCGATCTGCTCCGTCCCATTTACAGCAAGACCACGAACTACGGCCACTTCGGCAAAGACGATCCCGACATTACCTGGGAAAAAACCGACAAGACCAACGCGCTGCGAAAGGCAGCGCGATAACAATGAATTTATGAGCACAAAAACCATCACCGAAACAAAAGCGAACGACTACAAGATTCGCGACATCGATCTGGCCGATTGGGGTCGCAAGGAAATTTCCATCGCGGAAAAGGAAATGCCGGGTCTGATGGCAATCCGCGAAAAATATGCGCCGGGTAAACCGCTGGCGGGCGTGCGCGTGACCGGTTCGTTGCACATGACGATCCAAACCGCGGTGCTGATTGAGACGCTGGTCGCGCTCGGCGCGAATGTTCGCTGGGCGAGTTGCAATATTTTCTCGACGCAAGACCACGCCGCCGCCGCCATCGCGAAAACGGGCGTGCCGGTCTTCGCGTGGAAAGGCGAGAGCCTCGAGGAATATTGGTGGTGCACCAACCAGGCGATTTCGTTCCCGGACGGCAAAGGTCCGCAGCTGGTCGTTGATGACGGTGGCGACGTGACCCTCTTCATTCACAAAGGCTACGAGCTGGAAGAAGGCGGCGACTGGGTGAAATCGCCCTCCTCCAATAAAGAGGAGCAAGTCATCAAGGATCTCCTGCAGGAAATGCAGCGGGAGAATCCCTATCGCTGGCACGAAATGGTCAAGGAATGGCACGGCGTTTCCGAAGA
>DASVJK010000042.1:0-22872 GCA_036385955.1 Chthoniobacterales bacterium
GCGCAGCTCGTGGAGCACACGAAGCATTCCGCCGAATCAACCGGCAGTCTCTGTTACAACTGTCATATGCCGCAGATTGTTTATGGAATCATGTCGGCGCACCGGACGCACGACATCACAAACCCGCGACCGGATGAAACAGTGCGCTTCGACAAACCGAACGCCTGCAACCAATGCCACCTTGATTGGTCGGTGAATCGCGCGATCGCCGAGACGCAGCGCCTTTGGCCAAAGGCGTTTGTCGGAAGTCAATCTGGTGAAGGGCGCTTCGATGAGCCGGAAGGTCGACGCGCGCTCTTTGCCGGCGATGCGGTCATGCGGGCACTGACAGCGGCGATGATGCCCGCGACGGACAGCACCGCCCCGTTGCTGTTGGAGGCGATGCAAGATCGATATCCTATCGTGCGCTACTTCGCCGCAAACGCGCTCGCCGCCCAATACCCTGCGCTCCCGAAACCTGATTACTTGGCGCCGGCCGAAACGCGCAACGCGACGCTACGAAGTTGGTATCCGCGCTGGGCACCCGAGGCGTTGCGCGCCGCAAAAGAAGCTCGCGAACGATTGAGCGCTGGCCGCGCCGAGACCGATGTCGAAGTTGGCGAATGAGTTTGGTGTTCTACTTTTAGCTGCTCGTTGTTTTAATGCGCTCGATTACCTCCGAAACCACACCGCTAATTCGCCAGGGCTGGATATCGCTCGCCGCGTGGATCGCTTTTGGAATTTTTATCGAAGGTTTGATCGGCTTCCGCACTCCGGCATTGCTGGACGACTCGGTCCGGCGCGACATGTTCCGTCTCGCGCACGCCCACGGCACATTGCTCAATCTCGTCTTGATCGCCGCCGCGATTTGCGCCCGGCTCGAACTGGTTCGCATCGGACGAATCGCTTCTCTCGGATTGCGCTCGTCGGTTGTGTTGTTGCCCGTGGGATTTCTCCTCGGTGGCCTCTGGCACTTCAAAGACGACCCGGGACTTGGTATTTTTCTCGTGCCCGTCGGCGCGTTGTTGCTTCTCGCGACCGCGCTGCAACTCGCCCTATCCGCCAAACGGCAGTGAAGCGGCTCAGTTAAAATCCTGCGGTGAGTTAATGTTCCGATAAAACTCCCGCGCCGAACCAGAGATCGGGATTTCCAGAAGCATATTTAGAGTAACCAGCTTCCTCACGATCGGTTGCAAAGAAAAATTGTCGCTTTGCAATGCATCGCGAAACACTGCTCGAGCTTCTTTTGGATAAATTGCGGCGAGCGGTTCGGCGTTCACCTCAATCAGCGGAACCCCTCCACTTCCGTTCGTCGTGAGACCGCACAAATGACGCAGATGTTCGGCCGTCATAAAGGGCAGGTCGATCGCCACGGCAAGAAGATGATCTGTTTCCATCGAGGTAAGTGCCGCCGCTAAACCACTCAGCGGTCCGCGTGACGGAGGAGTATCCAGAATCAGTTCTAGGTCCGCGGGACGCCAGGACAAATCAGATCGCGCCGAAACCAGAATCTCTTTCGGATTTAATTTACGCAGCAGCTCGATCTGAATTTTCCAAAGCGGTTTCCCGCGAAAAAGAACTGTCGCTTTGTCTTTGCCCATTCGGCGTGATTCGCCGCCGGCGAGCAGCACTGCGCTGATGTTCAGAGGCGAATGGTAAGGTCGGCGCGCTGCTCCGCCAGTCCGGCTCGGACCGACCGGACGCCGCCGCGCAGCGTCCCTACCCATGATGCGGAATTGTTTCGGCGTTCCGCGCGGTCGAATGCAATGTTCCGTCGGTCAGAATGCGCGCACGTAAACCGCCACGGCCCTTGAGAAATTCCTCCGCGCCAGCCTTGACCGCGTGATCCATCCAGTAACATGGCCGGCATTCTTGCGTGCCATGAAAACGAACTCCCTGAAGTTCGAAATCTTGTCCGATCAATTCGTTAAGATCGATTCCGCGAGTGATGACATTGCGCCGAACAGACGTGGGCGAGACACCCTGAACTTCGAGCGCACCGCAGAGCTCATCGAAAACTTCGAGCGAGAAAAATGTGATCTGTCCTTTGTAATCGTCTTTAAAATCGAAATAGCGATCGCCGAGTAAACCGCGGCCGGCCACGCACTCGATCATCGAAACTTCAATCGCCGGATGGTTCCCCGGTTCGCGATCGTGGTGTCCGACAAAATTGTGACCGGGCGAAATGTAAAGATGACAGATTTCCACGGCTCAATGGTATCATCGCGAGCAAGCGCGCTCACATGAAAGAAGACGGGATCGCATCCGGGCAAATTATCCGGCGAAAGCAGGATGGTTCGCTCGAGTATCGTCACGACGATCTCACCATCGAGGAACCGCTCGAAATTCGAATCGGCCGCAAGACTCTCGCGACAACAATGCGCACGCCCGGTCACGACGAAGAACTCGCCGCCGGCTTCCTCGTTTCGGAAGGGATCGTTAGAAGGCCCGACGAGATCGGCGAGGTCTCGCGCCCGGTCGAATCGCGTAATCGCGAAAACATCATCGCGGTTCAACTTGCAGAAGGTGTGAAAGTGAAAATTGGCTCAGCGAAACGGTTCGGAACGATCTCAAGCAGTTGCGGTATCTGCGGCAAGGAGAGCATTGCTGCGATTCGACAAAATTTTCCACCGATTGTTTCGGCGAAAGACGTGCGGATCGACATCGAAACGCTGCTTTCTCTGCCGCCGCTTTTGCGAAAACAGCAGGGCGAGTTCGCGCGCACCGGCGGAATTCATGCTGCCGGCATTTTCGATCTTAGCGGTAAACCGAAAGTTGTCCGCGAAGACATCGGTCGCCACAACGCAGTCGATAAAGTGATTGGCCGTGCGTTTCTCGACGGCCTTCTGCCGTTAGATCGACATGTTCTTCTCGTCAGCGGCCGCGCCTCTTTCGAAATCATGCAAAAGGCGCTTTCGGCCGGGATTCCGATCGTCGCGTCGGTCTCCGCGCCTTCAACCCTGGCGATGGAGTTTGCGCGCGAAAGCAACCAAACTCTCATCGGCTTTCTCCGGCCGCCGTCGTTCAATGTCTATTCGCACATTGAACGCGTGAACGTTGACAGCAGGATGACTATGCCTTTTTCAGAAAAAATCGCGACGAAAGCAAAAGACAGATGAAGAGTCGCCCCATGCCATCAGAGCACCTGCTCAAATCGTGCCGTGAAGTGCCTCAAAAAGGGCGGTTCAAAAACCATTTTGAAGCCCTTGAGTTCATTTTTTCTTCGGGCGATTCCTTCGAATCCCTCAAGAACGTAATCAAAATGACTTTGGGTGTAGACCCGGCGCGGAAAGGCTAACCGTACGAGTTCCATGGCGGAGTTTTTTCCAAACATTACGGAACCGACTTCACAGGCTCGGATTCCCTCAGAACGGTACATTTCGCAAACCAAGGCTTGTCCGGGAAATCTTTCAGTTGGAATTTGAGGGAGCAAAGCTTTTGCATCGATGTAAACAGCGTGTCCGCCCGGCGGTTGAACAGTGGGAATACCGATCTTGTTCAGGCCCTGACCCATGTACTGACTCACCGCGATTCGGTAAGACAAATAGCGCTCATCGAGAACCTCTTCGAGCCCGACAGCAATGGCTTCAAGATCCCGAGCCGCAAGGCCGCCATACGTCGGGAAGCCCTCAGTCAAAATCAACGCGCTTCGCAAAGTATGGAGCCACGAGTCGGCCTTGAGCGCAATAAAGCCCCCGATATTCGAGAGGCCGTCTTTTTTGGCGCTCATCATGCAGCCATCAGCGAGTGAAAATGTTTCTTGGGCGATCTCACGGACGTTTCGCTGGTTCTGTCCGGTCTCGCGTAGTTTGATGAAGTAGCTGTTTTCAGCAAATCGACAGACATCCAAGATAAAGGGAATCCCGTATTTTCTGTAGATGGCAGCCGCACCGCGAAGATTCTCGAGCGAAACGGGCTGTCCGCCGCCGGTATTATTGGTGATCGTTAGCATGCCCAGCGGAATCCGGCCTCTGAATCCTGAACAAAACTCTTCGAGTCGCTTGAGATCGATATTGCCTTTGAAGGGATGTCGATTTGCTGGATCCCTGCCTTCGGCGATGACGAGATCAACGGCCTCGGCGCCCAGTTGTTCGATGTTGGCGCGGGTCGTGTCGAAGTGATTATTCGATGGGACCTTCATTCCGGGTTTTACCAATGCGCCAAAGAGGAGGCGTTCGGCCGCCCGTCCTTGGTGAGTCGGGATGACATGGGGATAGCCGGTCAGGCCTTTCACGACTTTTTCGAATCGCTCGAAGCTTTGAGATCCGGCGTAGCTTTCGTCTGCGATCATCATGGCGCCCCACTGAGCGGCGCTCATGGCCGATGTCCCGCTATCTGTCAGGAAGTCGAAAGTGACATGCTTGGCGGCAACTAAGAACAGGTTGTGGCCCGCTTCCTTAAGAATTCTCTCGCGCTCGCTTTGGCTGAGCATCGGAAGCGGCTCGACCATCTTGATCTTGAAAGGCTCGATAATGGTTCTGTGAGGTTGGGGATTGTTCATTCATTACTCCAGGGGCTTAAATCGAGCCTGAAAGAAGCGCAGGTACTTGGGTTCGTAGGTCATTTCCAAGCCGCGGAGATTGTTTCGGTCGTTGAAGAGAGACTCCACCGCTTCGATCGTCACGTCACAATGCGCCTGAGTATAGACCCGCCTGGGAAAGGTTAATCGTACCAGTTCAAGTTTGGGATAGTGATGATCGCCAGTTTCCTTGTCGCGGCCGGCGGAGACAATTCCGCGCTCCATCGAGCGGATGCCTGCCTCGAGATAGAGCCAGGCTGCCAGCGACTGGGCGGGAAGCTGTGTTTGACGCAGGTGAGGCAGGAACCGTTTTGCGTCGAGGAAGATCGCGTGTCCGCCAATGGGCTTTACAAATGGGACTCCCAGCATCGAGAGGTGTTCGCCGACATATTCGACCTGTCCAATTCGGGCGCGGATATGATCGAATTGGACGGCTTCCGGAATTCCGCGTGCCATGGCTTCCATGTCTCTTCCGGCGAGTCCTCCATAAGTGTGAAGACCCTCGTAAAGCACAACCATATTCCGGGCTTCCTCAAAGAGATCCCAATCATTGAGCGCTAAGAATCCCCCGATATTCACCATGAGATCCTTCTTTCCAGACATGGTACAACCATCGGTATAGGAGCAAAGTTCATGAAGAATCTCGGCGATCGTCTTGTCCTCATAGCCCTTTTCCCGAGTCTTGATAAAATAGGCGTTCTCGATAGCGCGCGTGGCATCGAGCATCACCTTGATGCCGTGTTTTGAGCAAATGCGGCGAACCTCGCGGATATTCTCCATGGAGATCGGCTGGCCGCCTGCCATGTTCACGGTCGCGGCGACGCAAACATAAGGGATCTTCTTCGCCCCGACCTTCGCAATGAGGGTTTCCAATTTCCCGATATCAATATTGCCTTTGAATGGGAGCACTTTTTCCGAATCGTGTGCTTCATCAATAATGACATCTACAAACGTCCCGCCGGCGAGCTCCTGATGGGCGCGTGTAGTCGTGAAATACATATTTCCCGGTATAAAATCCCCGGGCTTAATCAAAATCCGTGAGAGGATGTGTTCGGCTCCGCGACCTTGGTGGGTAGGGATCAGATATTTATAGCCGTAATACTTCTGAACACCGCGCTCCAGGTTGTAGAAATTCACGCTACCTGCATAAGCCTCATCCCCAAGCATCATTCCCGCCCACTGATTGTCGCTCATGGCGTTGGTTCCGCTATCGGTGAGCAGGTCGATGTAGACGTCCTCAGATTTCAGGAGAAAGGTGTTGTAACCTGCCTCGCTGAGTGCCCTTTCGCGCTCTTCCCGGGTGGTCGTTTTGATGAGCTCGACCATCTTGATTTTGAAAGGTTCTGCCCAGGAACGTTTTTCTCTTTTGCTTGTCATGTGCTCTTCTCCGACTTTTTAATAACTCCCCTGACGGCAGTGACCAAGCTTTCCGGGTCGTAGACCTTCGTCTCCTTGCTACTGAAAAATGGATTCATCAAGATTATGCGAATCAGCACCAACTCCCTGATAGAACGGTCAACCGCTCACCGAATCTTGTAAATCATTGGCGGACATGTTCCTACTTGGCTGTTATGTGTGGAATAAGTAACTGAAAATCAACGATATGGAGGCGAGGGGAGTCGAACCCCTGTCCTCGAAGCTTTCTACGCAAGCTTCTACATGCTTATCCGATGGTAAGTTTTAAGGGGCCGAACGTTGCACCGGCACACTGCCGACCCCCGAGCATCCACGAAATTCCTTCACCGCCCGGCGCGGTCGCTCCGCCGAACGATTAGCCTGCTATCCATGTTTCCGGCCGTAGCAGGCGTCCAACCGGAAACATCGCGGTCAATTAAGCCGCGAGAGCGAGATCTTGGTGATCTGCGTTTATTTTTTTGGTCCGGATTTTAACGAGGCCAACGAACCATCCTCGACATGCCGCCTGCGCTTCGAACTACGAGTCGAAGCCAGTACGCCCCCGAAGCGTTGACAATATCCCGGCGACGCAAAGCATGCAACCGCTACGAAAATATCTCTCCACCCGCCTCGAGAGAATTAGGTGGAAAAACGGGAAAGCGAAATTGATCCGCGAAAAATTCTTGCGAGGGCATCTGCATTGGAGCACGACTTGCTCTATGCCGGAGCTGAAAGATTTCGCCAGCTCTGTCGCGATCATCGTCTCGAGTTGCGACGCGTTCCTCGATGCGTGGCGACCGTTCGTTTTCTTCTTCCGCAAGCATTGGAGCGATTGTCCGTTCCCGATTTTTCTGATCGTCAATCGTCTGCGGGTCCGCTCGAACTTCCTCCAACCGATCACAGTTGGACCGGATCGGAACTGGGCGTCCAACATGCAAGTCGCTCTCGCTCAGATCGCGCAGCCGTATATTCTCTACCTGCAGGAGGATTATTTTCTGAACGGTTCCGTTAAACGTGGGCAATTGGCCTCCGATTTTGCTTACGCCTTCGACCGCGACGCCGCTTCGTTTTGCTTTTACGGCCGGTCAAAGCTGGAGCGCGATTTTTTGCCGTTAAACGATCGATTCGGGATTGTTCCCCGCGATTCGGACGGACGCACTCGCCTTCAGGTCACTTTGTGGAAGAAAGACGTTCTGCAATCGACACTTCGACCAGGAGAATCGGCGTGGAATATGGAAGCGCGCGCCAGTGGACGAACGCGTGACCTCCTCGCGCTTTCTTATATGGGACGGGATAATGTCCCGATCCCGTACCTGATGTCCGCGATCTCCCGCCGGCTTTGGACGCCCCAGGCGATTTCCCTTTGCCAGAGCGAGCACTTGCGCATCCATCCGCGCTTTCGACTTGAGCACAGCGATGTCGCATGGTGCCGGCGTTTGCGACGTGGTCTTGGTCGTGCGCGCCTCGCCCTCGCGCTCGCGAGGCAAGGCAACCACGAGATCGATCTCGATGCTCCTTACGACTAACCGTGCGTGGTTGGACGAATCCTAAAAGCGCAGGGCCGGAGGCGAGATTTCAACGGAGCGGACGCGCAACCAGGATTCCGGAATCAGTCCTATATCGATCTAGATAGCTTGAAAGAGTCGAATCAACCACCACGCGTCCGTAGTTGCGCGGCGATGATGCATGCATGAAATGCAGCGATCCATCGGCAGCGCGAAGCGCCAATCCAACATGCGAAGTGGAGTACAGGTGCCAGCCGTCCCGTGAAACAATGCCAATAATATCGCCGCCGCGCAGTTTCCCTTCAATGGACGCGACGCGACTTTTCGGGATCTGGTAAAGCGGGCGGCTCGAGACGCGGGCTTCCATTTGCCGCAACGGCCCAAGCAGTGATCGATTCGCGGCCAGATACCGATAATGCCGCCAGGCGAGAGTCATCTCGCGCGCCGAATGCGGCACGCTCACGCCGCCGAGGCTGCGCGTCAGATCTTCGACAAGATCGCGCCGATTGTTATCCGCGAGCCAGTCTTCCAGATAATGGAGCCGCGAGAGATATTCGCCCGTGCATTGACCCCCGCGATAGCGATCCAGCTCGATGTAATGCAGCAGCCGCTCCGGCGTCCAGTTCTCTGGGGGTTCATCGAGCATTCGAGCGAAGCCGAGCGCGATTTCGTAAAACGTCCAACAATCCATGCCGGTGAAATTCACGGAAGGCGCTTCTACGCGGTTATCGATCTCCAGCGTGTATGATTTGTAGCGCGTGCCGACTAGTGCGCGCCCCACGGTCGTCGTTCGTTCGCCGATCGGAAGCGACTTCCAATTCCCTTCCCGAGCGCTGGCAACGAGACGATCAAATCGGTCGCGTCCCTTAAAAACCGTACCGAACGGGAGCCGCGATTCTGCCTCCGCGAGCTCGAGCGTAAGAAGAAAGAGAAAGATAACTGAAAGAGCCTTGCGCATGCGCGCGAATATAATGTGCAGTTCGATTTGCGCTCCGTATTTTTTGTTCGTGCAGGATCTCTTTGAAAGCGACGACAAGAAAGCGCCGACCGTACAGGCTACGGCGCCGCTCGCTGCCCGCATGCGCCCGCGCACCCTTGAAGAATTTGTCGGGCAGGAACACATCCTCGCGCCGGGAAAGCTTTTGCGTCGCGCGATTGAGGCCGACCGTTTGCCGTCCGTCATTTTGTCCGGCCCGCCCGGCACCGGTAAGACGACGCTCGCGCAAATCATCGCGGACATGACACGCGCGAAATTCGAGCGCCTCAGTGGAGTGGAAAGCAACGTCGCGGAGATGAGGCGGGTAGTGGCGGGAGCTGCGAATCGGCTTCAAACGTCCGGCCAGAAAACCATTTTGTTCGTCGACGAAATTCATCACTTCAACAAGGCGCAGCAGGACATTCTCCTGCCAGACGTAGAAAGCGGAAATCTGAGCCTAATCGGTGCTACGACTTACAACCCATTTTTCTATGTGAACAGCGCGTTGGTTTCGCGCTCGCAGGTTTTTCAACTCGAGTCGCTGCGTGTCGAGGAGTTGGAAGAATTGATCGATCGCGCGCTCACGGATGCCGAACGCGGTCTCGGCAAATATCGAGTCGAGATGGATGCCGACGCGAGACGGCATCTGGCAAAGGTGAGTGATGGGGATGCGCGGAAATGCCTAAACGCGCTGGAAATTGGCGTGCTCACCACGCCGCCAGAGAAAACGGAAAATGGCGTGATCCATTTTACGGTCGCAGTCGCCGAACAAAGCATCCAGCAAAAAGCGGTTGTTTACGACCGCGCGGGCGACGCGCATTACGATACAGTCAGTGCTTTTATCAAAAGCATGCGCGCTTCCGACGAGAAAGGCGCGATTTACTGGCTCGCGAAAATGCTGCACGCCGGCGAAGACTTTCGCTTCGTCGCGCGCCGCATCGTGATTTTCGCCAGCGAAGATGTAGGACTTGCCGACCCGGCAGCATTGCCTCTCGCGATCGCGGCGCAGCAAGCCGTTGAATTCATTGGAATGCCGGAAGCGCGAATCCCCCTCGCCCACGCGACTGCCTACATGTGCCGCGCTGCAAAAAATCGCGAAGCCTACGAGGCGCTTGGCGCGGCCGCGGAAGAGATCGAATCGGAGCGCACGGAGCGTGTCCCCGAAAACCTGAAGAACAAACACTTCCCAGTAAATCCGAGTCAGTAGAGCGCAAGGGCCCGTCCTTTCGCTCCCTATTCCTTAGTATTGACGTTGATTCCGGCGAGCTTCCAGTCGCCTTCTCATCGAGGTACTTCAACTCGAAAACTACTCTCTTAGGCGTTGTCGGATAACGGCCGGCGATCACCAGCAGACCGTTCGAGTCGATCGTCGCGGGCTTGTTAAGAATCGACTGCGGTTTTTTGATCGGCGCAATGTTGATTTCCTTCTATTTGGCTAATGCACTGCGCGGATCCGAACCGGTGAAGTGGCAGTTTCGCGGCGTCGCGCAGACCGGGTTGATGATGCCGCGAAATTTTCCAGGCCGTCAGAGAAAACAGAAGCAATTGAGCTGGAGCGCGGAAGTTTTGTTTCGCGTCCTCGAACAGCACGAGCCAGGGTATCCGCTCCTAGTCGAAGCATACCGGCAGCCGACACACACTTTCCTCGAGGCGGACAGTTCCTAATCAATTCCTGGACGATGTACAGACTTTCGACTGGAAGCTCTTGGAATTGCCCGATGTGTCGCCGTTCTCGTTTGCGATCTATGCCACCGTTATCAAGGAGAACATGATGCCGGAGGATCAGGCGAGCGCCATCGAGCGTGTCTATCGTGAAGTGTATGCCAAAGTAGAGAGCGCGGCGGCGGGCACGTATCGGGACGAATGGAAAAGGAGTGGACCTTGCGATCCACTCCTTCTCGTCCGTTGAGCTAGGCTTCTCCTTAGCTTTTGCTCTGCGAAACTACTTCGTTCAGTTTAAAGATTGGCAGGAACATCGCGATCACGATGCCGCCGACAATTACACCGAGGAACACGATCAAGAGCGGCTCGATCAGCGACGTAAGTGCATCCAGCATGGCCTCGATTTCTTCGTCCCAGAAGTCGGCCATCTTTTCGAGCATGGTATCGATCTTGCCGGTCGCTTCGCCGGCTGAGACCATCCGCAGCATCATCGGCGGGAAGATCGGCTTTTTCGAAAGCGCGACGGAAAGATTGTCGCCTTTCTCCACGTCTTCGCTGACCCCTTTGATGCTCGTTTCCACAACGTGATTCCCAGAAGCGCCACCAACAATGTCGAGCACCTCAAGAATTGGGACACCGCTGCGGATCAATTGCGCAAAGGTGCGCGAAAAGCGCGACATGCAAATCTTATGGATCAGCGGCCCGAAGATCGGGAGCTTCAGCTTCCATCGATCGGCGAACTGCTTACCGCGGGTCGAGCGAAGGAAAGTCCGGATGCCGAAAAATATGCCGCCAAAACCGAGGATAAGAAAGTACCATTCGCTGCGCATGAAATCACTGACGTCGATCAGGAATTGCGTGGGAGCGGGAAGTTTGGCGCCAAAATCCTTGAAGATTTCGCCAAAGATGGGCACGACTTTTACGAGGAGAAAGATAGTTATCGCGAATGCTATGCAAATCACGATGACCGGGTAGGTCATGGCCGACTTGACCTTCTTGCGAAGACGGGCGCTCGCTTCCAGGAAACCCGCCAGCCGGTCGAGAATCTCCGCCAGCAAACCGCCATGCTCACCGGCTTTCACCATGCTCACGAAGAGCCGATCAAACACGCGCGGATGTTTCGCGATTGATTCGTTGAAGGTTTCGCCGCCTTGCACGCGTGTCGTCACGTCACTAATAATGTGGCGTAAGTTGCGTTGCCGCTTTGGGTCGCATTGGTCGTAAAGCGCCGTCATAGCCTGCACAAGCGAAATACCAGCTTCGATCATCGTCGAAAGTTGCCGGGTGAAGAGAACCAAGTCCGTCTCCTTGACCGTCCAAGTTTTTTTGCGGGAACGGTTTGCCGCGGCCTTTTGCTGGAGCGAAAGCACCATGAGCCCACGACTCATCAGGCTGGTTACGGCGTTATCCTCATTAAGAGCGTCCTGGATACCGGAAACAATCTTTCCGGAGGCGTCACGTGCTTGGTAGGAGAAGGTAATCATAGATTATGGTAATTATAATCCCTATAGCATCTATAATGCCACGCGGGGTGATCCCGCTTTGCAAAGCCCACTCTTGAGGGAGTCTATTCCCGAGCCGATGTTAGCAATCCAATGCCACGTGCCCAGGAAGTTGATGAGGTATCACCCGGCATCTTTGTCTGGCAGGCGTACGACAGCAAAGTTAAGGCGGATCTATTTTCCACCGCGCTGGAAACCCCTGCCGGCACCTACGCTGTGGACCCGATCCCACTCGGGTCGGATGGTCTGCTAAGCCTTCGGGCGCATCGAAAAGCGGCTGGGATCTTTGTCACTAACGCGAACCACGCGCGAGCGGCCGCGGAGTTTGCCAAGATCTTCTCCATTCCTATTTACGTTCATGACGAATTACGCGGAAGCCCTGATCTTCTACAGGCAACGGGGGTACAGGATGGCGAAGTGTTTTCCCATGGACTTACCGCGGTCGCGATCGACGGTGGGCCTGCTGGCGAGATGGCGCTGCACTACGATGATAACGGAGGCACAATGGTCCTTGGTGACGCTCTGATTAATTTCGAACCCCACGGGTTTGGATTGCTGCCGGCCAAATATTGTCTGGACCCCAACCTGATGCGCCGGTCGTTAGGGAAACTCCTCGATTACGCTTTTGATCGCATGCTTTTCGCACACGGGACACCGATTCTCTCCGGCGCGCGCGCACGCGTGGAGCAATTTCTCGCGACGACCCGCTAGCCTCTTGTGACTCATGGCCGTCAAAGACGAAACGCTGCCGCGACCGAATGTCATCACGCGGTTTCTTCGGCTGATCCGTTTCTCGCATACGGTCTTCGCCCTTCCCTTTGCTTTGGGGGCGCTTCTGGTGGCGGCAAATGGCCGCCCGACTTCACGGACATTGCTCCTCGTGCTCGCATGCATGGTCCTGGCGCGCACCGCCGCGATGCTATTCAACCGGTTGAGCGACTGGTCTCTAGATCAAAAAAATCCACGAACCGCGAATCGACATCGTCTCCTGGAAAAGTCGATCGCTTGGGCGCTTCTGGCGATCAGCACGGCTGGTTTTCTTAGCACAAGCGCAGCGATCAACCGCACGACCGGTCTCCTCGGGCCGGTCGCACTCCTCATTATTTTCTCTTACTCGCTGACGAAGCGGTTCACGAGCGCGACCCACTTTTTTCTCGGCTTCGCGCTCGCAGTTGCGCCCGCCGGCGCCTGGATTGCGCAAACCGACCGCCTCGATTTTCCGCCTCTGGTTCTAGGTGCTGGAATAATCTGCTGGGTGGCAGGTTTCGACTTAATTTACGCAACGCAAGATGTCGATTTCGATCGCCGGGAAGGGTTGCGCTCGTTGGTCGTCAAACTCGGGATCGCGCAGAGTTTGCGGCTGGCGCAGTGGCTCCACTTCCTCATGTTCCTGGCGCTGGTCGCGTTCGGTTTCATCGCGAAACTTGGAACTATTTATTACGCGGCGATGCCTCTGGTCGCCGCCGCGCTCTTTTACGAACATCGCAGCGCGCGCCAGCTTGATCTCGCAGGTATTAACCGCGCGTTCTTCCTGAGCAACGCTTTTGTCAGCGCGATCTTCCTCGCGGCCGTTGCCGTTGATCGCTGGCGTTGAATTACGGTTCCAGCTGCGCAATGCGTTTCGCGTGCCGACCGCCTTCGAAAGCGGTCGTCAACCAAACCCGCACAATAGCGAGCGCGGTCTCTTCCGGGATCATGCGTTCCCCGATTGAGAGCACGTTTGCATCGTTATGCTGGCGCGAGAGTCGAGCGGTCTCTTCATTCCAGCACAGCGCGCAACGCACCCCACGCACCTTGTTCGCCGCAATAGCCTCACCGTTTCCTGAGCCGCCGAAGACGATCCCGCGCTCGCATTCACCTCTTGCCACCGCTTCGGCCGCCGGTCGAATGAAGAGCGGATAATCGACCGGTTCCTCGCTCGTCGTGCCGAAGTCTGTGACCTCGTGACCAAGCTGCCGGAGCAATTCCTTCACTTTTTCCTTGTAGCGGAAGCCGGCGTGATCAGTCCCAAGCGAGATTTTCATTTAGAGCGTTCTAATCCGACGCGCGCCGGGGTGTCGAGCGAAAGCGGCTAAACGCCGTGAAGTTCGGCGAGCTGCTTCCAGATTTCTCGCTCGCGCTCAGTCAGTTTTTTCGGAATCTGAATCTGCGTCACCACAAACAAATCGCCGCGGACCCCAGCAGCCGTCGGAAGTCCATGTTCACGCAACCGAAAACGCTGTCCAGGCTGCGTCCCCGCAGGCAATTTCAAGCGGGCACTTCCCTCCAGCGTTAGCACCTGCAGCTCGCCTCCCAGCACGGCATGCCACGGCTCAATTTTGACTTCGTGAATCAAGTCGCTGCCCTCGACGGTAAAATCCGGATGCCGCGCCAATCGTACACGCAAAAACAGATCGCCGCTTTTCCCACCGCCGGCTCCCGCTTCCCCCTGGCCCGCAAGCCGAATGCGTTGTCCTTCGTGCACCCCGCGCGGAATCTTGACATAGTACTTCTCGACTTTGTTCGAAGTGCTCCGCCGCAGCGAAACCGTCCGCTTCGAGCCGTGGAGCGCCTCCTCGAGCGTGACCATGATGTCGGCTTCCACGTCGCTGCCCCGTTCAGCTCCGGTTGGCCGCCGTCCAAAACTGCCGCCGCCAAAACCACTCTGTCCACGCCCGCCCCCGAAAAACGCCTCGAAGAAATCGCTAAATCCAGTGCCGCCGAATTCGAATTCAACACCGCCGTCCCCTCCTCCGTAACGGTGGAACCCTCCACCTGGTTGTTGCGCGTCCCATCCGGGCGGCGGCTGAAATCCGCCCGGCTGGTTCCAATTCGCGCCAAGCTCATCGTACTTTTTCCGCTTTTCCGGATCGCCTAGAACTTCGTACGCTTCGTTGAGCTGTTTGAATTTTTCCTCCGCGGTCGCTTTGTCCTTGGCGACATCAGGATGGTATTTGCGCGCGAGCTTGCGAAATGCCTTACGAATTTCGTCGTCGCTCGCGGTCTTCGAGACTCCCAGCGTCTCGTAATAATCTCTGAATTGCACAGCCATTGGCTCCGGCGAAGTTCTGCGCGGCTTGCCCGGTGCGCAACTGGCCCGACGCGCTCTTTAACAAAAAATGTAACCGGCCAAGATGTCGGCGCGTCTGCTCTCTTATCACCAAAACTATGAACAGAATGAAAATCCTGTCTTGTGCCGGGGCCGTTGCGCTTACCGGCTTTGTCGGAATCGCCTGGGCAGTCGGCGCAAACGACTCCGCTGCGCCACACGCTTTTCGACATGCCCTACTCGGAAAACTTGTGGAACTGGGCGTGAGCCAGGCACAAAAACAGCAGATCCACGCTGTCCTGCGCAAATCGCATCCGACGATCAAACCTCTTGTCGCGCGATACGTACAGGAGCGTCGGGCGTTGCGGAAAATGATTCACACTGCGCCCGTCAACGAGGCAGCCATTGGCGCGCAGGCGGCGCGTGTCGCGCAAATCGAAGCAGATCTCGATGTAAAACGGGCCTATATCTCGGAACGGATCCGCGCGGTGCTCACCCCCGGAGCAAGTTGAAGAATTAAAGCAGATGTCCGGCACGGTAGACGCACACGTGGACGCGATGCTGGGGCGGATCAACGAGAAGATCGCGGGACCGTAGGCGGCGCGCTTCGTTAAAGCGAATGTAGCGGCGCTCGCCGCGACGAGCGCCGAGCCAGTGAACAGGCGCTTGGCACAAGCGCCTCTACATCTATCTTTCACCATGCGTGAGCTTGGCAAACTGCTCGCTCTATTCGGCGGGGTCATCACGATCCTTGGTCTCGCACTCTGGAGCGGATTTGCGTCCGGCTGGCTTGGCCGTTTACCGGGCGACATCCGTATCGAACGCGGCAATTCAGCCTTCTATTTTCCGATCGCCACCTGCCTCATTATTAGCATTGTACTCAGTCTGATTTTGTCGCTCTTCCGTCGGTGATTGGAACTGCGGTTGCAATGAGCCTGGCATCGCGCAGACAGCAATTGCTGAATCAGCATGTCGCACGCTTGCTCCAATGCCGGCGTTGTCCCCGTATGCAGCCTCCACCGGTTTCCGGCGGACCGATTTTCAGCAAGTTCATTCTCGTCGGTCAGGCGCCCGGAATAAGAGAGCCGGGGTTGGGCAAGCCGTTCGCCTGGACGGCTGGCCGCACACTCTTCAGTTGGTTCGATGAATTTTGTCATCTGAGTGAAATGCAGGTGCGCTCCCAAATTTACTTCGCTGCGGTTTGTCGTTGTTTCCCCGGAAAAACCGCCGCGGGTGGGGACCGCGTTCCAGCTCCGGACGAGATTCGGAATTGTTCGACGTGGATGAATGATGAAATCGATCTTCTGCAACCACGGCTCGTCGTCCCGGTGGGCAAACTTGCGATCGCGCAGTTTCTTGCTTTCGAGAAACTCGACGAAGTCATAGGCAGATCGTTCCGGCTGCGTCGCAACCGTCGCGCATTCGATCTGATCCCATTGCCCCATCCATCCGGTGCGTCGCCCTGGCACCGCGTACCGCCGGGAATAGGATTGTTGCGCAAAGCGATGCGATTAATCGCTCGGCATCCGGCCATGCAGGATCTCTGCTAAGAATCAACGCTGAATCTAAATCGGTTCGGCGGTCACAGACCGCCGCTACAGAAGGACTCTTCCATTGGACGCCTGCTCGCGAAAGCTTTCGGAGTTGAGCAGCGTGCCCGCCGTAGCCTTGCGGAGGACGGTTGGACGTTGGACGTTCTGCTCAGCTGCCAATGACCCCTCCGAAAATCCTCACCCGCGCCGATCTCTCCGACTCCGATAAATGGGATCTGACCCATCTTTTCAGCGGAACGGATAAATGGACCGAGGATTTCGCCTGGATCCAACAGACTTATCCGAAACTCACTGAGTGGAAAGGTCATCTCGGCGAATCGGCCGGTACACTCGCCGCTTGTCTAGAATTCGAGAAGTCGCTCGATCAAAGAATCGAGCGCGTTTACCACTACGCTTCGCTTCAGCTCGCCGAGGACAGCGCGAACCCCGAATATCTCGCTCGCATGGGGCAGTTGCAAAATCTGCTCACGAAAATTAGCGAAACCGCATGCTTTATCGGTCCTGAAATCCAGGCGATCCCCGACGCAAAATTCGCGCAATTTCTGGAGGACCCGGCGCTGACCGCGTGGAAAACAACGCTGAAGAAAATCCGACGGATGAAAGCGCATGTCTTATCAGAGCGGGAAGAACGCCTACTCGCGCTCGGGAGTTCCGCGCTCGATGGCTACGATGACACGTTTTCACAATTGACTGATGTCGACATGAAATTCGGCGTGTTAACCGACGAGAAAGGAGACGAGAAACCGCTCACGCAAAGTTCCTACAGCTCATTTCTTGTGAAGCGGAATCATGCGTTGCGCAAGCGGGTGTTCCATCAATTCTACCAGGAATTTCAGGATCACCAGTTTACGCTCGCTTCGTCACTCGCCTACTCCGTCAAGTCCGATGTCTTCCGTGCGCGAGCTAGAAATTATCCGTCTGCGCTCGAAGCCTCTCTGTTCCGCGACGACGTCCCAGTAGCGGTTTATGGCGGACTCATTTCAGCAGTTCGGAAGAATCTCACGCCGCTCTTCCGCTATTACGAATTGCGCCGGCGCGTTCTGGGATTGGCCGAGCTCCATCACTACGACACCTATGTCCCGCTCGTTCCCGAAATCGATTCACACGTCAACTTCGACGAGGCGATCGAACAGATTCTCGCCGCCTTTGAGCCGCTCGGCCCGGAATACACCACGACGTTGAGTGAGGGTTTGCGTGGGCGCTGGTGCGATCGTTACGAGACGAAAGGGAAACGCAGTGGCGCTTTCTCTTCCGGCAGCTTCGGCGCACCGCCCTACATCCTGATGAATTACAAGAGCGACGTTTTTTCCGACGTCTACACTCTGGCCCACGAGGCTGGGCATTCGATGCACACTTGGCTCGCGCAAAGATCGCAAACCTTCCAGGATTACGATTACCCGATTTTTCTAGCCGAAGTCGCATCCACATTTAACGAGGAACTGCTCACGCATCATCTTCTCAAGAAGACCCAAGACAAAAAGATGCGCGCCTACATCATCAACCGGCAGATCGATGACATCCGCGGCACACTTTTCCGGCAAACGATGTTCGCCGAGTTTGAGAAGGTCATCCACGCGATTGAAGAACGCGGGGATGCCCTGACGCTCGATGTCTTCAAATCCGAATATCGCAGGCTGCTCCAGGCTTATTTCGGCGAAGGCGTCGTGCTCGACCCGCAGCTCGATCTGGAATGTTTGCGCATCCCGCATTTCTATAACGCGTTCTACGTCTACAAATATGCCACCGGGATTTCCGCCGCGGTTGCACTTTCCGAACGCGTTCTCGCCAACGAAGCGGGCAGCGTGGAAAGTTATCTCGATTTCCTGAAATCGGGCGGCTCCAAATTTCCTCTCGAAACCTTGCAGGCCGCGGGGGTCGACATGACAACCTCGGCGCCGATTGAAAGCACTCTTCGGCTTTTCGAGCGGCGGCTGGCCGAGCTCGAAACCCTTTTAGTGAAATAAACGCCCGATTCGGAGCCTTGGAATTCAGCAATGGGCGCGGTAGTTGCTAAGTAAGGAACCGTGCAGTTCGAATGGCAGTTGCAGGCCGCCTGCGGCTACGCAGAGCTGGGCATGACGCGGGAATCGCTCGCGGAGCTCGACGCGATTCCGGCGCGCTTTCAAAATCGTCCGGAGGTGCTTCAGCTTCGCCTTCATCATCTCATGCGAGAAAAGAAGTGGACCCTCGCCCTTCGCGTGAGCCAGAAGCTCTGCCGCGTTGCCCCCGATGCCGGAGCCGGGTTTCTCCATGCCGGGTTCTGCCTGCATCAGCTCGGCAAAACGGCGGAAGCAAAAAAACTCCTGATTACCGGCCCTGTCGCGCTGCTGAAAGAGCCCATTTATTATTACAACATGGGGTGCTACGAAGCGCTTCTTGGCAACGTCCACGACGCGCAGGCGAACCTGCAAATCAGTTTCAGGATGGACAGCTCCTTCCGCGATCTGGCGAAAAAAGATCCGGATCTCAAGGCGCTCCACGCGGTGATCTGACTCCCCAAGGAGCGGCGGCTTCCGAACCGCCGTCAGGGAAAACGGTGGGGGGTTGGAAACCGCGCCTCCTTGGTCATGCATGACAACCTTTCCCGCGCTGCTACGCTCGACAGTTATTGATGCAACTTGCCGCAGAAGAACTTCGAAACCGGCTTGCTCCCCTTTTCGAGGAAAATTTCGCGCGCTTTGGCGAGCTCGGCGCAGCAGTATCCGTTTGGCGGAATGGGAAACCGGTTCTTGAACTGCATGGCGGATTTCGCGACGCGAAACGCGAGATGCCCTGGACCGCCGACACAATCGTATTGTTTTGGTCCGCTACCAAAGGCTTGGGCAGCGCATGTGTGCTGCATCTTTTGCACGAGCGCGGGGTCGAACTAACGCGCCGCGTGATTGAGTTCTGGCCGGAGTTTGCGCAAGCCGGCAAAAGCGAGATCACCCTCGCTCAATTGCTCTCGCATCAAGCCGGCCTGTGTGCTTTCGACGCATCGGTTGATGTGCTCGATTATCAAGCCGTCATTGCCGCGCTGGAAAAGCAGGCGCCGCTTTGGCCGCTGGGAACGGCACACGGTTATCATGCGCGCAGCTTCGGATTCCTTCTCGATGAGCTGGTGCGCCGTATCGCGGGAATCACGATGAGCGAATATTGGAGAAAGACATTCGCCGATCCGCTCGATCTCGATATCTGGATCGGCTTGCCGGACTCGGAGCGAAAACGCGCAGCGACGATCTACGCAGCGAAGGCCGGCGGTCCGGTGGCCCCGGTGGAATTTTATCGAGACCTCGCTACTCCCGGAACGCTCGCGCGAAAAACTTTCACCTCTCCGCGCGGACTGCATGCCGTAAGCGCCATGAACAGCAGAGAAAACCGCGCGATGCCGATTGTTTCATTTGGCGGAATCGGCAGCGCCACATCGCTGGCAAAGTTTTACGCGATGCTGGCGAATAAAGGAGAACTCGACGGCCGTCGATTTCTTGAACGCGACACAATCGCGCAAATGACGACGACCCTTGTGTCTGGTATTGATCGCGTTTTCCAGATCCCCACTGCGTTTTCCGCCGGTTTCATGAAGGATCCGCCGGACGCAACGCGACGAATTTTCGGTCCCTCTCCTCTCGCCTTCGGGCATCCGGGTGCGGGCGGCAGTCATGCTTTCGCAGATCCCGAGCACGGCATCTCGTTCGCATATGTCATGAACCAAATGGAGCAATCGCTACTGCCTAACGAGAAATCGCTCCGGCTGGTGGAAGCAATCTATCGCTGATCTTCCTGCACACGAAAAACCGCGACGACGTGATCGCGCGTGCAGGTGTAGGTGGGCGCGGAAGTCCACGTCTTGGCGCGGCGAATTTTCGGCAGCAGGGGCAGCAGTGTCCGCGCGAGGAAGGTCTGTCGCCGGAATTGCCAATAGACGAAATCATGGAGCCACAGCTCCAGCTTCTCCCGTGCTGACAGGTCGTAGTGGCACACTTTCGTCAGGCCTTCGAGGGAGAGACCGAGGGCGGCAGCGAGATGTCGCGCGTGGCGGTCAGTGAACATGCAAAGATGTTCCAGCGTGCGGAAATACCAGAATTGAGCCGGATCACGCCGGCACGCGGTAGCATCTCCGTTTCCGGTCGCGATCACCAACAGTGCGCCCCTTGATGCATGTTGCATAAGCTGCCGCAAAAGCAGGAGCGGCTTTCGCAAGTGTTCGAAGACATCGACCAAGACGATGGCGTCAAACTTCACCGACAGAGCATTGGAAAGGTCGCTCGGCTCGATCATTCTCAACCCCCGGGACGACGCTTCTCTTGCGGCAACGGAATTCACTTCGAAGCCGTAGCATTCGTAGTCCTGGCACAGACTGCTGAGGAGTCGACCCGAACTGCATCCATAGTCCAAAATGCGGCTGCCAGGCGGAAGCGCTTTGAGGACCGAAAGGACGACGCGTTCGATCGGATGGTAGTGGCTCGCTTCCCATTTTTGAAACGAAACCAGCGCGTAATAATCAGCGAGATTATCGTCGGAAAGGGTCGGCGTCCGGTAAAGCAGCCCACAATTCAGACATTCACGGACGAAATAATCTGACTGCTGGAACGTCCGGCCCACGACCTCCGTGAGGAAACCCGGCGCTTCGGGTCCTGTCGCTTTGCATTCCGCTGAACCACACGCGGGACAGCTCAGGACAGCGACGTTGTCACCTATGCTGGCTTGCATCGGAACAAGGCGTCGCACCAAAGAATGTCTCCCGCCGGCGAGCGATGAATCGCGTACAAGCCCACCAGCTGGTACCCGAAGCCAATCAAGAAACCATAGATCTCATGAAAATGCGCCTGGCCGGAGTAAAGCGGTGTGAACAGCATCTCCACCAGGATGAAAGAAATGCGATGCTCCGCGAGATGTTTGCTGGCGCCTTGCAGAATGCGGAGATCGTAACCCTGACTGTCGATCTTTAAAAAATCGATGTGAGAGACAGTTCGTTCGGCGCAGAAGTCATCGAGCGTTGTGATCGCCACTGTAGATTGGCCGGTCGGAACGGCATACGAGGCCGGTTGCGATACGTGCGCTTCCGGGGCGTTGGGTAGAAGCGAATTTGTCACGCTCTCCGCGTTTTCGTAAAGCGTCGCTTCGCCTTTATGATCACCGAACGCGATCTGCTCGAAACAGATCCCGGAGTCGCCGCCGAGTTTTTGCTGGAGAGTGCGAAAGGCCGCCTCGTAAGGTTCGAAACAATAAATTTTTGCTTCGGGGAAAATGCGTCGCAGCTCACATGCAGTCTGACCTTCATTTGCGCCAACGTCGAAGCCGAGACGCGGGGCAGTCGTCGCGAGCTCGCGGATGTCGACGAAGGCGTTCTTGCCAAACGCGGTAGTTCGAGACACATCGCATCCGAGCGATCTGGCGAAGCGTAGAAGGAGAGCTTTCGTGTGCCGCAGAACATTCATGTCTCTCAATCACCGATGACCGTGATTGTTCCCTTTCGGCGATGCGACGCCTGCCGGTGTTCAAACAGAAAATTTCCCTGCCACGTTCCCAGCTGCATCCGCGAATCCGCGATCGGGATTACTTCGCTCGATCGCGTCAACACCATCCGGATATGTTACGAAGCGCATATCATCACGAGAAGCCAGAATCTCATCCACGACAGAGGAGGGACGCGCTACTACGGCTGTCCGTGACGTGACTTCTGCGCGGTTCGGATGCTTCGGATGCGCTTTGTGCGCTGGAGTTTCCGTTGAAGCAGCAGCGGCATTGGCACGATTTCGGTAGAAGTCGTGCGCACGGCTGTGATCAACAAGCGAGCCGGTGGAACAGGTTTGATCTCCGGACGCAAAGCTTTCCAACGTCCCATGACGGAAGGAATCGAGCTGTTTACCTCGAGCCGGCCGTCATTATAGCCTAGCTCGCACTCCGCTGTCCCGTTTCAGCGCAGCAAGTGCAGCTATGCGTAGGTGCGGTATTCCGGCTCATACATCAGCGATCGGACGTATTCGTCGACGTCGTCAGGGACGGCCACGCCAGCGAGTCCTCTGTGACACGCGATGCGAATCACCGCTGCGGCGACTGCGCGGGACACGTTACGGATGTGCGTGAGGC
Source organism: Chthoniobacterales bacterium (assembly GCA_036385955.1). Lineage (GTDB taxonomy): Bacteria > Verrucomicrobiota > Verrucomicrobiia > Chthoniobacterales > UBA10450 > AV80. The sequence goes on from DASVJK010000042.1 coordinate 22,189, forward strand.
GTGGGTACACTCTGCCCTCATCGAGTTCCGCCTGTGAAACCTGCTGCGCCAGCGTGCGCGCGGCCGCGAGGAACATCTCATCCGTTACGAGCCGGCTCGCGCATGCGATCACGCCCAACCCGACGCCTGGGAAAATGTAAGCATTGTTGCCTTGTCCGGGCACGAAGCGCTGGCGGAATAGCGACACTGGATCGAACGGGCTCCCGCTGGCAAAGATCGCGCGTCCTTCGCTCCAGCGATACGCTTCCTCGGCTGTGCATTCGACCAGTGAGGTGGGATTGGACAGAGCGAAGACGATCGGCCGTGCGACTTTGCTGGCAGCAGCTTCGAGCACCGCGCGCGAGAACACTCCAGGCTTTCCGGAAACTCCAATCAACACGGTCGGCCGCACGCTTTCAACGATCGCGACGGGCTCGGAAAGGCATGCGTGATCCTGCGCAAACGCGAGCTTATGCGTGGCGAGATCACGGCGGCTCCGCACGACCAGCCCTTTGGAATCCACAAACCAGCAGCGCGCGCGGGCTTCGCTCTCCGGCAAGCCCGCTCCAACGAGCGCCGAGACGAGAAGGCTTGCGATTCCGATGCCAGCTTCACCCGCGCCGAATAAGAGCACTCGCTGGTCGCGAAGTGATTCACCGGTAATGCGCAGAGCGCCGTAAAGACCCGCGAGCGCGACGGCGGCGG
>DASVJK010000043.1:0-1923 GCA_036385955.1 Chthoniobacterales bacterium
GAGGATGTCGAGCCCCACCAGATCAATCGTCCGGAACGTGGCCGAGCGCGGCCAGCCGACGGCTTGACCGGTGAGCGCGTCGATCTCTTCGATGCTCAGGTCCATTTCCTGCATGAGCCGTATCACGTTGAGCACGGAAAACGTGCCGATGCGATTGCCGATGAAGTTGGGCGTATCTTTCGCCAGCACGACGCCCTTGCCCAGTTGCGCGTCGCAAAAGTGGGTGACGGCCTCGATCAGCGCGGGGTCCGCTTCTGGCGTTGGGATCAGTTCCAAAAGCCGCATATAGCGCGGCGGATTAAAAAAGTGCGTGCCGAACCAGGAGCGCCGGAAGTCTTCGGAAAAGCCGGCGGCGATCTTCGCCACCGGAAGTCCGCTGGTGTTGGTGGTGACGATGGTGCCCGGCTTGCGGATGGACTCCACCTTCTTCAGCAGCGAGCGCTTGATTTCGAGGTTCTCGACGACCGCCTCGATGATCCAGTCCACGTCGGCCAACCGTTTCAGGTCGTCGTCGAAATTCCCCACGGTGACCAGCCGCGAAAGCGACGCTTCGAAAAACGCCGCCGGCTTCGATTTTCTGGCCCCGTCGAGTCCGGCCGCCGCGAACTTGTTTCGTGCGGGGCCGTCCGCATCGGGCGGAACGATATCGAGCAGCAACGAAGGCACTCCCGCGTTAGCGAAATGTGCCGCGATTCGGGCGCCCATGGTGCCCGCGCCAAGGATGGCAACCTTGTGGATACGTTTCATAAATGCGACCTCCTATGATAAAAACGGCTCTCTTCGATCAAGGTGAAATGGACTGACAATGCATGTCTCCGACGAAGCGCGAACGACGAACGACGAACGACTCCTCCTAAGGAAGTTTATCCACCACCCAGTCGTTCTTTCCAGTCTCGACCAGGGTTATTTCAGAAAATCTGCGCGTGACATGGGAACCTCGAGGCGTGACCAGCACGACCGGGAAACTGTAGCGCCCGTGATGTCCATGGCCGCGCGCGATCTCGAAGGCCCGGTCCGTGCCGTGCGAAAAAAACTGTTCCAGTTTGTCGGCGTTCTGCGAGTGGCGGACGCGATCGCTGAGCAGGACCATACCGTTTTCGGGATCTCCCGTTTGCCACGCGTGCAGGAAATGGTCCGCGGCTGCCAGCGCAAACGCGTAACCCGGGTCTGAGGGATTTTCCTGCTTGGCAGGATGGCCGTACGATCGAGCCCAGACGGGGGTCGTCAGAAGGAAAAGACATGCCGCTAACCGGATCTTCACGCCAAAGCTGTTCCTCGTTCCCGCCACTGATGATGTAACTCCTTACTCTACTGGAAAGCAACCGGGACGCCAGCGCCTTTGGCTTGGTCGCGGGTCAATCGTGAACGTTAGAGGAAGTACGCCGCTGACGACGGCGCAATAGGTTGTGAGAGTTCTCAACGCTCACGACGGGTCGATGAGCGCAATGGCGGTGTTACGCCAACTATCGTGTTGAGACGCCGCCTACCTCCTTGCCTTCATTGACTTGCCCTGCCTCTAGACATAAGATTTCAGCCCGATGATCGGGCACACCATTTCGCACTACCGCATTCTCGAGAAGGTAGGTGGCGATGGGCCGACTTTTCTGAGGATGGATCGCTCCGATCACGTTCAATATGCCGCTGAGTTTATTCCATGCTGGGGCGGTAGAGGCGATTAGAAGACAGCATTCGTCCAGCTGGCCGGCTGCGCGTCTCAGTGTGCCGAATCGACGATTTGAAGGGAGATTGCGCTTGTGATGACCTCTCTAGACTCTGGCCTAGGTCGCCGCTTTGCTTTATGCGTTTTCGTGCTAGCGCTGTCTACCGCCAGTGTGGGAGCCCAGACAACCCCAGCCCCGGCTCCTACTCTGGAGGAAGCGCTCGGCGCGGAAATCGCTCGGTTTGTAGAAGCCGATCGGGCTG
>DASVJK010000044.1:0-20234 GCA_036385955.1 Chthoniobacterales bacterium
CTGGTTTCGCTCGGTAGGCGCTGTGGAATCCCGAGGAAAAGACGGCTACGCGGTTGGCTCCCCGCAATTACGACAGCAGGTGGAGGATGTATGGAACCGTCTGCCGGATGCGCTTCGTCGATAAATCTTATGAACAATAAACAACTAGAAACACTGTGTCTCACTCTTCTCCGGGCAGACACGGAACGCGACGTCATTGACATACTGAAGGGCGCCGGACTCTGGGACAATGCAGATGCATGGCGACTTTATGGCGACAAAGAGGGAAATTTCGCCCAAGCAGGAAATCAGCAGGCCCAGCCGGAAGCGGCACTTGTAGAGAAAATCGTCAATTGCTGTGATGCGCGCTTGATGTCGGAATGTCTTAAGCGCGAGATCAATCCGGAATCGAGCGAGGCTCCGCAAAACGTCCGAGATGGAGTTGCGATGTTCTTTGAGAATCGCCGTGCTGAACATGAAGAAGCGGGGACGTTGCGAAACTGGAGCTCTGAAAAACGTACTCAAGAATCGCGTTTCATCACTCTGACCGCGACCGGCGGCCGCCCAGCACGCGGGCATCGCGCCGCGAACATGTGCATAACGATCGCAGATCAGGGTGAGGGTCAGAGCGGCCTACGATTGCCCAACACAATCTTGTCGCTGAACGCGAAGAACAAGCAGCGCATCCGCTTCGTGCAGGGTAAGTTCAATATGGGTGGGTCGGGCGTGTTACGATTCTGCGGTTCATCTGGGCTTCAGCTAGTCATCTCCAGACGAGACCCCGTCCTCGCGCAGCGCGAGCGCAAGAATGACCCAACTGTGGACCAGTGGGCGTTTACAGTGGTGCGCAGGGAAGAGCCGAGCGCTAGGAGCGGTGAACCAATCCATTCCGAGTTCACGTATTTAGCGCCTGTCAGTTCCTTAGAGAGGCCCCGCCATGGTGAAGTCCTGAGTTTCAGCGCGGAAGAATTGCCGTTGATGCCGCAAATGGATGAACCCTACTCTCGGCGAATTTCATGGGGCACCGTAATCAAGCTGTACGAGTATGAAACAAGCGTAGGCCAGAGCAACGTACTCATGGCTGACGGACTTCTATACGCGCTTGAGCGGCTTCTGCCGGAAGTCGCTCTACCCGTTCGCCTCCATGAATGCCGCGGATACACTGGCGTTAAGGAACGTAGTTTTGAGACCACCATCGCGGGCCTTGTAGTGCGGCTTGAGGACGGCAGAGGAGACAATGTAGAAGAGGGATTCCCGGATTCGGCAGTAATTCGACTCAACGGCATGCAGATGAAAGCGAGAATCTATGCCTTCAAGGAGGACAAGGCTGCGACGTATTTGAAGGACGAGGGAGTGATATTCACGATTAATGGGCAGGCGCACGGCCATCTGCCAAAGTCGATCTTTTCACGGCCGAAAGCTGTCGGCCTGCCCAGGCTCAAAGACTCCCTGTTGATGTTGGTGGACTGCTCGTCCTTGTCGGCGAGGCAACGAGAAGACCTTTTCATGAGCAGCCGAGATCGCCTAAGCAAGAGAGCATTGCGGTACGAAGTGGAAAAGGAGATGGAGCAACTGCTTAGAGAGAATCCGAAACTAAGAAAACTGCAGGAACAGCGACGGTTCCAGGATGTTGAATCAAGACTCAGCGAAGAGAAACCTCTCGAGGAGGTTCTTCAGCGCATCTTCAAATCGTCGCCTACTCTACAGAACCTATTTTTGATCGGACGAAGGCTTGCGCGGCCCTTTTCAAAGGCCGGTGAAGACAAGAACGGTGGAAACGGCGGAGTCATTAACGGTGAGGCCAAGTTTCAAGGTCGCCGACATCCAACGTTCTTCCGCATTCCGGACGTATCGGTCGGAAAAGTGTTCAGCCGCGGATGCGAGGAAGGTCGCCGCGCGCGTATTGGATTTGAGACGGACGTAGAGAACGAGTACTTCGACCGCGCGACAGAGCCTGGAATGTTCGACCTCGAAGTCGTGGAGTCTTCTCGACCGGTCTCAGCGCCAAATTTTTCTGTTACCTTGGACGACGGAACCGCGAATCTAAACATGGCATTACCTCCCGAAGTGCAGTCGGGTGACGAATTGTTACTTCAATCAACTGTAATCGACGCGACGTTGGTGGAACCGCTCGTGAGTATGTTTCGATTGCGAATTGGCGCGAAGCACGTGCACAACTCCAGTTCAAAGGCTGATAAGAAAGAAAAGCGCGGCGGAGGAAGCGGGAATAACTCGGACAGTCAGGGCATCAGCCTTCCTCCGGTGATTCCCGTAAAAGAAGGAGACGCCCATTGGGTTAAGCATCATTTCACGCCTGAAACTGCGTGTCATGTAATTTCCGATCCAGTCGAGGGAAGCGATCAGCTAGAACATACGTTCTACATTAACGTCGATAATGTCTTTTTAAGGACTGAGATGAAATATGGGAAACAGGATCCGCGTCTGTTGGAGGCCAAATTCAAATACGCCAATGTACTACTCGGCCTTGCTATCCTTCACGATGCGCGGAAGAGAGATCAACGCGCGGAAAGTGAACGCGCGGAAAGTGAACGCGAGGATTCGGAAAGCGCCGAGGACTTGATTCGCCGTGCGACTACGGCAATAGCACCTGTGATCTTGCCGGTGATCGATCAGCTGTCGGGCTTAAGCGAGGAATCACTCGAAGAAATCAGCACCCGGGGAGAAGACGCCTAGGAAATGGGTCGGTGAAGTAGCAGAACCTCGCGAGACGAACTTGTCTGCGGATCCATAGAAGCATACCATCGGCGGCTTGGCACGTTGCGCCACACCCGCCCTCGATAGATGGCGCTTCGATCGCACTGCGGCATGACCTCTACGAATCCTGCTTCCTTCATCTTTGCAAGATACAATGGCAGCTGCCATTCCGGTTTGGAAAAGCCAACTAGCTGAACGACCAAGGAGCGAGTATCAACCAAACCGCGTACCGACGTGAATGTTGATCGCAAATGCGCAAAGTATTTGGTCAAGCCGTGCTGTTGCCGTGAACCAAACGTGTAGTAGGACTCGCCGGCGCCATCACGTTGATTTGATAGCCAAAACGCTGCTGGTGTCTCTCGGCGTCCTAGAACTTGCCAGCGGTGATATAAAACATGGACACCTGGATAGGGCGGTGACGTCAATACTAACTTAGCCGGCAACCAGTGTCGTGGAATCCGTTTGTCGATATCGCATCCTGTCGACGAGCGATTCAGAATTCTGCGGAAGCGCGTGAGCTGAGAAGGTGGCGCCGCGTGAGCTTCAGCTGCAGTGGCCCAGTAGGTTCTAAATTCAACGAGCGCGGATTCAAGCGTGTGGTGAAACTGATACAGTAATTCTTCAAGAGTAGGAGCTTCTGTTTTGCAATCCAGGGCTGCCTGACCTACGGCCAGCAGGACCAACCGAGCGAATCCCTCCTGGCGAGTGTTAGCGAGTCGCGCAATCTGGCGCAGAAGACCTCGGAAGAATTGCCGCGTTTCATAATTGAGATGTCGAGCAGATGACTCATCGGGCTCCGATTCACCATTAGGTATGCCCTCAAAGTCAGGCCCGGTCGGCAATCGCTCTGCCCAATTCGAGATTCTTTTGACGTCGTGAACCGACAGCGGTGTCGTTTTTGCGCGGCTCAGGAAAGTTGCTAGCGCACTGATGTCAACACCAGCAGCTCGTCGTCCAAGCGCAAATGCTTCCGCGACTGTTGTGCCACCTCCACTGAACGGGTCGAGAACAAATTCCCCCGCACGTGTAAAGGAGAGAATTGCCTCGCGCGCAAATTCTGGTGAGAACCGAGCTGGATAACGATAGATCGCGTGTGGCATTCCAGACACGCGTCGTTGCTCCATAACGGCTGTTACGAAGGAGTCCGACAGCTCGATCGTATGATTGCTATTTTTCACGAAGTCTTCTCGTTGTACTCGCTTCCGACTTTAGCGGCGTGATCTCAAGCTTCTTTCCATCGGGTGTGCTGATCTCGAGCGGCGTATCTACGTCGATGCCGAGGAGATTGAGGATCGGCCGATCGATAACCAGGGCAAAGCTATTTCCATACTTCGTTAATTTTTTGATTAGACCTGCCATGGTTTAACAAAGGATATCTATTGGATATCCAATGTTCAACCAATTGCAAGATTAATTATTGAGGGAGGCACCATCGGCTCGAGCACGTTGCGGACGTTGAGCAGATTCTTAGTCACGGCCGAAAGCGTGGCGCAACGACGCGCCGATTCGGCGGAAGAAGATTTTCAGCATCGCGGTCGGATGTTCCTTGATTGCTTTCATGACGCGCGCGCTGAGATCCTGCGTCGGCACCCTCCTGATTTCGGATTGATACTTGCGGACACCGGATTGTGCGTCTTGGATCCAGGTAAATAGCCGATCTTGAGCATTCCCTTGGTGTCGCCGGAAGAGGCGTCACCAGAATCGGTTGGCGGACGGGCCGGAACGTTCTGGACTTCTCTTGATGAGACTCCAAACGCCGAACGCGGAGTTGTCACTATTCTTGGGCCGACCCTTTGCCGTTGAGGCGAGTCGAAGTGATAACCGCAGCACGTCTAATGGCGTAAATGATTTGAGGCTTGTTTTCTCTTCCTGTTCGTCTCCACTGCACAGGACCGTTTTCCTCGCTGACCTGGGAAACAAACAATACATCGGTGGAGTCGTGCAAAATCATGACCGGCTTGGATTGGAAGCTACGAGCTTTCGAGTCTACAAGCGTTATAGGAATCGCTGGTGTAAAATCGGGATCAAATGTCAATACCGATGGCAATTCGGTGGTGTAATCGCCGCCGACGCGACTAACGGGAATAAACGGATACACGCGCACAGCAAACACTAAGGTGGACAGATAAACGAGAGCGCCACAAACGCAGATACACATGACTATGACGGTAGTGTAGAGACCCGCCTCCTCGTAGAATTTTCGCCGAACATCCACTCTCCAAAAAAGCACTCCAATAAGAGTCATAAGAGCGATGTAGAAATATCCGCCTTCAATGAACATTTTTACCAGCAGAGGCACTAGAAACCAAAAAATGTAAATCATCAGAGCCACAGCTACGAAAGCAAGAAGCCACCTGATTCGATTCCAAACGCGGTCGTTCAAGCCGAGTTTCCTTAACGCTGAGTTCCACTTACGGTCTGCCTTGCGCAGCTCATCCAACTTGTCTTGTGCCCCACGCGTTGCGACTAGACCTAGTATGACCACGGCAAAAAGTGATCCAACCGCCAATTGATAATCGTGGAATGCTCCTTGGCCAGATCGGGAGAATGCAATCAAAAGGTAAAATGTCGACACTAGAACCAACATTGAAATTAAGGAAGGCGTGTAAGTGGCAAGACGCTTGTCGTCTGCTTTGGTATGGGTGGACGCAGCGTGTCGTTTCATTCGGGCAAAACCAAGGATTAGAGCGCCCGCGCTGACCGGCAACTGGAGGCACAACAGCCCCACATAGATGTATTTCGCCTTGAAAACGTCGGTGCCGGCTTCACTAACTCCTAACGAATTTAGGAATGTGAATTCGATCAAAAAACCTGTCGCGTAAACAAATCCAGCGATGGCGGCAAACCAATAGGGGAGAAAACGCAACCAATTGGGGGGCATGACGCAACGTTCTTATCAGTTTCTAATCAAACGAAAAGAAATATTTCTTGGCGGTGTACACGGCTTGGTCGCGTTGATTGGACCATCTACGCAACGGATTCCCATCACGTCGCGTTTTTCGGTACCCTGGCTAGTCGGCTAGGGCGATGGCCGGATCTACGTGGAGGGCGCGTTGCGCTGCCATCCGGCAGGCCAACAATGAGATCAAATTTTGGAAACCGGAATGCGGAAACCGGATACCGGAAAGGGGAGAATGTTTCGGAGCAGCAGGCGAAGCGATTTCGGAATGCGGATTTCGGATACCGGATAGGGGTTTTGGGAACGAGCCGGAACCCTTCGGTCAGAAGACCGACGCACCGAAGCGCTACTCGCGAATGTGGCGTAAGGGCCAAAGGGATTTGCGGATGACGCGATCTCAAGATTTCCGTTCGGAACTTGACCGCTTTAAGCGGTCGAGTTGAGAGGAGAAACGTCGCTGTTTGTGCGGCAGATGTCGGCACACAGAGATAGAAAGCGGAAGGCGGGTTCCCGCCTTCGCCGAGGCTATGGCGTGGCAGGCGGAGCAGCGGCCAGGGGATTGCGGATGACGATCGGACTGAGAATCGGATCTCAGCGTCGGGTGAATTCATGCTTCAGAGAATCAGAATCTACGCACCGAGACTGAGCGCTAAAAACAGAGTTCGATCAGATCCATGCATCATAAGCGGCCTACGATGGACGGATGTTGATTGAGAACGGGGGAGTCTGGCGGGCGATTTGGGACAGACATGCAGACGCAGACTAGCGGTCCCAATCGATTCGGCTGTGGGTGAAAGGACGCCGCACAAGTCTCGACTTGCTGGCGGAGTCGCATTGCCGGAAACTGCGGACGTGAACCAGTCGGTTGTCAAAGTGGATCCAGAGATCATGAGCGGTGCGCCCTGTTTCACCGGGACTCGCGTGCCCATACAGAATCTTATCGATTACCTGGAAGGTGGAGATTCAATCGACGAGTTTCTAGAGGACTTTCCAAGCGTTTCGCGCGAACAGGTCATCGCGTTTCTTGAAGAAGCGAAAGAGAGCGTGCTGGCGCGCGCCGTGTGAACATCTTGCTCGACGAATGTGTTCCGGCGCGACTTGGTCGCTCGCTGCTTGGACACTCCGTGATCACCGTTCAGCGGAGCGGTTGGGCGGGAATCAAGAACGGCGATCTGCTCGGGCTAGCCGAGCAAGAGTTTGATGTGTTCGTCACTGTCGATCGAAAGATTGCGATTGAGCAAGATCTGACGCGATTCACGCTGGCGATTATCCTGCTTCGCGCACCGACAAATCGACTCGAACACATTCGACCGCTGGCAGCATCGCTGCTGGAACAACTTGAGCATGCGCCAGTCGGAGCACTGACGGTTATCGGCAGTTAATCACCCCGGCTACGGACATGGGGCCGTCAACTGGCGTAGTTAGTCGGCGCGCAGAGCGATGGCCGGATCTACGTGGAGGGCGCGTTGCGCCGCCATCCAGCAGGCCAACAATGAGATCACCGCCAGGAGCGCAAGGCGATTTCGGAATGCGGATTTCGGATACCGGATAGGGTCGGAGCAGGAATGGCGGCAGGCGACGTGCCTGCCCTACAATTTCTGGAATTCCTGTTTGTAGGGCGACCGCTCCCGGTTGCCGACGCGACGGGGGCGAGATAGCGTCCGGTGTGGACACTCAAATTCGGAAGCGTGCGGAGCGCGCGGATGTAAACTTCCTGTCGGTTCCGCTGTTGGGGATCTGTGGGGCGCGGGGTGACGAGGGCGGTGAAGTATCGAATCCGATGGATTTCGTTTTTCGGAAGGATCTTCGCGCAAAGCTCGGCCAGATTCAGCCAGCGGTGGGGCGTCTTGCGCAGACAGCCGTAGTGAAGATTGAAAAGCGTCGACGTAGACGTTCGTCCTGGGGGCATAAAATGCAGAAGCCGCAGGATTGCTCCAGCGGCCTCGCGCCCCTCGCCCGAAGGCTTGGGGGGATATGCTCGCAAATAGCAGCAATCGGGCTGCCAAATCAAGTCCTTTCTTAAGACCTCCCCAGGAGGGTTGGGAGCGGCCCGACCAAGCAAGGCGACGAGAATAATTGTCCGACCTCAGCGCATCGCGCCGGCCATCACATCTGTCGGTTTCAACGCGATCGCGAAGGGCTCGAGCGGCATCGGCTCGCCGTGATCGAGGAACTCGCGGCAGAGCGTGAAGAGATCGGCGCGGGTCGTGGCGCGGCGGACTCCGTGCAGAAACTCGCCAGTCGGTTCAGCGCCGAGGCCGATGAAGTTCATATACTTCTTCATGTTGTTGATCTGGGCTGACTCCCGGATGCCGGGCGTGCTGACGGCTTGGTAAAGCGCGTGCACATACTCGAGCACGTCGCGGCCCGTCGGGCGAAAGACGGGTTGGCCTTGGCGTTGCTCGCGAATCTGGCGGAAGAGCCAGGGATTGCGGATGACGCCGCGGCCGATCATGAGCCCGCGCGCGCCGGTGAGCGCGAGAACTTCGCCGGCTTTGGGGGCGGAATAGATGTTGCCGTTCGTGAGCACCGGGCACGGCATCGCGGCGACGGCGCGCGCGATGAAGTGGTAACGGGGCGCGCTGCGATACATCTCTTTCACCGTCCGTGCGTGGACGGTGAGCAGGTCGAGCGAATGGCGAGAAAAAATCGGAAGGAGTTCGTCGAAGACAGCGGTGTCATCGAAGCCGATGCGCGTTTTCACCGTGAACGGGATCGCGATGGCCTCGCGCAAGGCGCCCAGGATTCGGTCGATGCGGTCGGGGTCGCGGAGCAACCCGCCGCCGGCGCATTTGCGATACACGATCGGCACGGGGCAGCCGAGGTTCAGATCAATCGCCGCGACCGGATGCTGTTGCAGCTCGCGCGCGGTGCGCACGAGGGCCGCGATGTCATTGCCGATCATCTGCGCGATGATCGGGCGACCGGTCGGGTTTTGCGTGATGGAGGCGAGGATTTGCGGATCGAGCCGCGAGTCGGGCAGGACCCGGAAGTATTCGGTGAAGTAAAGGTCCGCGTTTCCGTAGCTGCTGATCAAGCGCAAGAACGGCAGGTCCGTGACATCCTGCATCGGCGCGAGCGCGAGGATGGGAGCGCCGCTCCGGAGCAGGTTCTGGAATTCGATTCGTGCGTCCACGCCGGTTTGAGGATGGCTCAACCCGATCACCCCGTCACCTCGGAGGCGGAAACGATTCGATCTCGCAGCGGTCTGCCGATACAGCTGCCAGCAGCTTCCGAATTGGGAATGGCGGCAGGCGACGCGCCTGCCCTACAATTCAGGAGCGGTGGCGGCAATTAATTCGCCGCGGCAGTCTTGGCGAGGGCGCGCTGATCCCAGTCGGCACGCAAAATTTTCATCTCGGCGCTGAGCACGAGCAGTCGCGCGGTGACGCCTTTATACTTTTTAGTGATCCCTTTGACCGTTCGGTTGACCACGCCCTGGCTGACGAGACCCTGAAGCTTTTCATAGGCGCGCAAGCGCAGCATCTCTTCGCCTCCACTAGCCGCGTTTCGCTCCCGAAGATTGAGCAGGATAATGTCGAACAACGGTTTGAATTCAAACGAGGCCCGGGAAGAAAGCACGGCCACCAACTCCTCGGTAATGTTATCGGGCATACGACGCGAGAAGGAGGCACCGGTTGGTTTAGACATCGATAACTATAGCACCGATCCGGGAAAAGTCCGCGAAAAGGGGGGCTTGTAGGGCGACCGCTCCCGGTTGCCGAGGCTAATGGCGGCAGGCGATGCGCCCGCCCTACAACCTCTGGAATCTTTGTAGGGCGACCGCTCCGGTTGCCGGGTATAACTATTTGAACACGAGGTGAGCCACAGCGGTTTCGAGATTCCAATAGATTATCGCGAGCGCCGTTAGATCGAACGCAGCATGCGCACACATCACCATCCAGATCCGGCCCGTGACTGCGAAGATCGTCCCGAAGACGAGACCGGTGATCATCGCCTGTTCGACGCCGGGAATCCCCAGGTTGGCGTAATGGCCCAGGGCAAACACCGCGGAGGTGAGCAACACGATGGATACTTTTGCGCCGGTCCCGGGCCCGAAAAGCTTGCCGAGGCGTTCGAACAGGTACCCTCTGAAGACGGTCTCTTCTCCGAAGCCCGCGCCGACAATGAAGGTGAACAGCATTCCGGGGAGTGCAGCCCGGTTTCCTACCAGATAATGGTAGGCGGGATTGATGTCAGGCGCGCCGAACAGCGGCATCACGATCGCTTTCATCACGAGCTTAAACGCGCAGCCGAAAACGATGCCGATGGCCAGACTGCCAATCCAGCTTTTGGGTCGCACGTAGCCGATCTCGCGCCATGGCGTATGCGACCGCCAGGCCCACAGGAGCACCAGAAGGGCGCTGAGAGGTTTAACGACAGAGGTCAAGACGATGATGAGAATCGCGAGAAGTCCAAGCGGCCCGAATCCGCGCAGACGCGCGGCGACGGGATCGTCAGGCGGCGGTGCGGCTTGCTCTGCGAATGGGAGCGCAGGAACGTGCTCTGGCAAATTCGGGGCGTCGTTTCTCATGGCCATGGTGCCTATCGCATCCGTCGGTTGCTACTTATGTGATGCGGCGCATCGCCGTTGAATCCGAAACCTGGATGCTTGGACAGAATTAACAAAATTTACCCAATGGGAAGAGGCAAATTGGTAGGGACGCCGCTGCGCCGGCCGGTCAGCGCCCCACTGAAACATTGGAATGAGGTGATCAGTGGCTAAGATTAGGAATTATCGGATCACACGACATTGATTACGACTGGAACGAGGGAGGCGAAGAATGGTCGGCTCCGTGGGGAGGTTCGGCGCCGCAATGGTTCGGGACAATTCTTCCGCGTATCCACGAATGCCTGCCGGCGAGCACGATTCTGGAGATCGCCCCGGGTTTTGGGCGCTGGACGCATTATCTGAAGGAGCACTGCGAACGGCTGCATATCGTCGACCCTGTTGAGCATTGCATCGAGGCCTGCCGGAGCCGTTTCGGGGTTGATTCGCGTTTGAGCTATCACGTTAACGACGGAAGCAGCCTGGCGATGATTCCTGATCGATCGATAGACTTTGTCTTCAGCTTCGATTCGCTGGTGCACGTTCCGCGAACTACGGTGGAGGCTTATGCGCGTCAGCTGGCGGATAAGTTGAAGGACGACGGCGCAGGATTCATTCATCACTCAAATCTGGGAGAGTACGCCTCCTCGGTCGCGGAGCGGCTTCCGCGCAGAGCGAGAAAACTCTTAATCAAGGCAAAGATCCTGGGTCAGGATCATCAGCGCGCTCCGGACATGACGGCGGAGTTGTTCCGCTCCTACTGTGCCGCGCACGGCCTGAAATGTGTTTGCCAGGAGCTCATTAACTGGCGCGGCCGGCGGCTCATCGATTGCTTCACAACCTTCGCGCGCGCTGGTTCCAAATGGACCGGCGCCTGCAGGATACTGCGGAACCCGAACTTTATGCGCGAGGCGCAATTGATCCGCCATTGGTCGCAGGTGTACCCGACGATGGCCTGGATCGAACGAAAACGTTAAGGACGAAATCTGGATGCTTGGACAGGATTAACAGGATTTACCCGATGGGAAGAGATCGGGACCACGCCCTAACTGAGCGACCGTGCGGTGAAAACAAAACGCCCGCCGCCGGTCGCCGCAGCGACCGACAGCGGGCAGAGATTGTTGGTAGGAATTGAGAACTAGCGTTACTTCTTGCGGGTGTAGCTGATCTCCATCGACTTCATTTCGCCGGTGCCGCGATCCTCGAAGTATTCGAAGTTGTGATGATCCGCATCGACGATTTTTACCGTCTCGCGAAACTTGCTTTTCATCCCCGGCATCGCCTCGTATTCGCCAGTGTAAGTGAACGTTTTCGAGGCGGCGTCGTAAGTGCCTTCCGACATCATGACGCCGGTGCCCATGTTGTCGCACCATGTGGAGACGAATTTCTGTTTCACGTTATCGTAGCCATCGATCGACATGCCCTTGAATTGCATGTCCTTCATTTTGCCGTCCGCGCCAGGCATCTGCATTTTGCCGGTGAAATCACCGACAAAGTAGCGTCCGTCCATGATCGCTTTTATGACCGCACTGCCGGTTGAGCTGGTCGCCGGAGCCTTTGGATCCGGGTTCATCCACATTTTTACCGTGTAAGTCCAAGTGCCGGCCATGCCCGCGAGCAGCTTGTGATTATCGCTCAGCTTAGCCAGCTCCATCATTTTGGCCGTCATCGCGGCGTCCGTCGCTTTATCGGCCGTCACTTTAGCCTCGACCGGCTGTATGGTCGATACGGCTGCCTCTAGTTTGGCCGGCGCAACTGGCGCGGCGCCCTTGCTCTTCGGCGCCGGGCTCGTGACGTCCGAGGTTGCCGCGGCTGGCGCGGTGGCCTTGGTCTTCGGCGTCGGGCTCGTGGTTTGCGCGAATGACGGCAAAGTCATCGACGCAGCCGCGAAAAGCACGGTCAGTGATAGGAGTGCAGTTCTGCAGATTCGTTTTCTCATGAGGCGGATTCTTCTCACCGCGACCCCGCGCCGTCAAGCTTATGAGAACCGGCGCGAACAAACTCGCGCACGGCCGCGATTGCCGAGCCGGAGTGATGGCGGATAGCGCAGCCCGTGCCGCCAGCGTGAACAAAGCGAAGAATTGTAACCCCAGCCTGGCGGGCGGCGAGGTCGCCTGTAGCCGAGCAATAACTGCACAGCAAAGCGCAATGGGTGTTTAGCTGGGAAACGAGTGGCCAATTACATTTAGCGCGAGATGCAACAACCGCCGCGCAAGAAGACCGCAAAGCGCAGAGCCACTTCCGAGACTAAAAAACCAGCCGTCCCTTTAACGGACGGGCAGGACGCGCCTGGGAATTCCAAACCTGATTTCCGGCACGAGCGGCGACGAGTCGCGGAAAACGGCGACAGCAAGACCAACCGCAAGACCGTCGATGCCAATGAAGCCGTCGCTCGCGTTGCCTATGCGTTGAACGAAGTTATTGCCATTTACCCGATCACGCCGGCGTCGCCCATGGGCGAATGGGCGGATGCCTGGGCCGCCAGCGGTGTGAAAAACCTGTGGGGCACAGTGCCCGCCGTGTTCGAGATGCAGAGCGAAGGCGGCGCTGCCGGCGCGATCCATGGAGCGCTCCAGACCGGGGCGCTGAGCACGACGTTCACCTCTTCCCAGGGGCTGCTCCTGATGATCCCGAACATGTACAAGATCGCCGGTGAACTCACGCCGGCTGTCTTTCATGTCGCGGCCCGATCGCTTGCGGCACAGGCGCTTTCCATCTTCGGCGATCACAGTGATGTCATGGCGGCGCGTGCCACCGGCTGGGCCATGCTCTGCTCGGCTTCGGTGCAGGAAGCGCAGGACCTCGCCTTGATCGCACACGCGGCCACGCTCGAAGCGCGTATTCCGTTTCTGCATTTCTTCGATGGCTTCCGCACCTCGCACGAAATCTCGAAGATTGATGTGCTGCCGGGCGAGGTGTTGCGCCGGATGATCGACGAGACGCGCGTGCTCGAGCATCGCGCGCGGGCTCTCTCGCCCGATCATCCAGTGATCCGCGGCACCGCGCAAAATCCCGACGTCTATTTTCAAGCGCGCGAGACGGTGAATCCCTTTTACGCCGTTTGTCCCGACATGGTGCAGAAGGCGATGGATGATTTTGCAGAACTGACCGGCCGGAGTTACAGCCTCTTCGAGTATCACGGCGCGGTGGATGCCGAACGCGTCGTCGTGCTGATGGGTTCCGGCTGTGAAGCCGCGCACGAGACGGTCGATTTTCTCAATGCGCGGAAGGAGAAGGTCGGCCTGCTCAAGGTGCGACTCTATCGGCCGTTCGATGCGCGGCGGTTTGTCGAAGCACTCCCCAAAACGGCACGGGCGATTGCCGTGCTCGACCGGACAAAAGAGCCCGGCTCCGGCGGTGAGCCGCTCTATCTCGATTGCGTGAATGCGCTTTACGAGCAGGGCCGCGACAAGGTTCGCGTTTTTGGCGGCCGCTATGGGTTGTCTTCGAAAGAATTCACGCCGGCGATGGTCAAAGCCGTTTTCGAGAATCTCGCGCAGCGTTCGCCGAAAAATCATTTCACCGTCGGCATCGATGACGATCTCTCGCACACGAGCCTCGAGTTCGATCCGACCTTCTCGATCGAACCCGATGATGTAGTGCGGGCGCAGTTCTTCGGGCTTGGCTCGGATGGCACGGTCGGCGCGAACAAGGAATCGATCAAAATCATCGGCGAGAACACCGACCATTTCGCCCAGGGATATTTCGTTTACGACTCGAAAAAATCGGGCGCCATGACGATCTCGCATCTGCGGTTCGGGCCCCGGCCGATTCGATCAACCTATCTCGTCACGAGCGCGAACTTCATCGGCTGCCATCAGGCGTTCCTGCTCGAGACTTGCGACGTGTTCAGGGACCTCGCCGGCGGCGGGACAGTTTTGCTGAATTCGCCGTTCGGACCGGACCGGGTCTGGGAGCATCTGCCGGAAAATGCACAGCACCGGATTATTGAGCAACGCGCGCGCTTTTTTGTGATCGACGCAAACAAGGTGGCGCGCGAATCCGGGATGGGCGGGCGGATCAATACGGTCATGCAGACCTGCTTCTTTGCGATATCCGGCGTGTTGCCGCCGGAGGAAGCGATCGCTGCGATCAAGAATTCGATCCGCAAAACCTATGGCAAGAAAGGCGAAGAGATCGTTGAGAAGAACCTTCGCGCGGTGGATGAAACGATCGCGCATTTGTATGAAGTGGAAGTTCCGGGCGAGATCACGGTTCGCGCATCCAAGCATAACGGACAGCTTCACGATGTGCCTGAGTTCGCGCGAAGCGTAATCGGCGAAATCATGGCGGGGCGGGGCGACCGCATACCGGTGAGCGCGTTGCCTAACGACGGCACTTTTCCCACCGGCACAACGCAATGGGAAAAGCGCAACCTTGCCGCGGAAGTGCCGGTCTGGGACCCGGACGTCTGCATCCAATGCGGCAAATGCGTGATGGTCTGCCCGCACTCCGTCATTCGCAGCAAGGTTTACGAGGCGGCCGTCCTCGAGGGCGCTCCGACGTCGTTCAGATCGCGTGAGGCGCGGCTGCCGGAATGGAAAGGGCTGAACTACACGCTGCAAGTAGCGGTGGAAGATTGCACCGGCTGTGGGATCTGCGTGGACGTTTGCCCGGCCCGGAACAAATCCGAGGCGCGCTTGAAAGCGATCAACATGGAAGCGCAAGCGCCGCTACGCGAAAGCGAGCGCGCGAACTGGAATTTTTTCCTCTCCATCCCGGAGATGGATCGGCGGCAGGTGCCGCTCGGCAGCGTGCGCGAGATGCAGGTGCAACAACCGCTCTTCGAATTCTCGGGCGCATGCGCGGGTTGCGGCGAGACGCCTTACATCAAGTTGCTCACCCAGCTCTTCGGCGACCGGCTGATTATCGCGAACGCCACCGGCTGCTCGTCCATTTACGGCGGGAATCTGCCGACCACGCCTTACACGAAAAACCTCGATGGCCGCGGGCCGGCGTGGGCGAATTCGCTCTTTGAAGATAATGCCGAATTCGGACTCGGGTTCCGCGTTTCCATCGACAAACAACGCGAGTTCGCGGCCGAGCTTCTGCAGCAGCTCGCGCCGCTAGTGGGCGAAAAGCTCGTGACGGAAATCCTCAATGCGCGGCAGCGCGACGAAGCGGACATCTTTGATCAGCGGACACGCGTGGCTGAGTTGAAACGCAAACTTGAAGCGCTCGAGACGGCCGATGCGCGCCGGCTACTCGCGCTGGCTGATACGCTCGTGCGCAAAAGTGTCTGGATCGTCGGTGGCGACGGCTGGGGTTACGATATTGGTTATGGCGGACTCGATCACGTGCTGGCGAGCGGACGTAACGTGAAGGTGCTGTTGCTGGACACGGAGGTTTATTCGAACACGGGCGGCCAGTGTTCGAAATCGACGCCGCGTGGCGCGGTCGCGAAATACGCGTCCGGCGGCAAACGCGGTCCGAAGAAAGACCTCGGCTTAATGGCGATGAGTTACGGCACGATTTACGTCGCGTCGGTAGCGATGGGAGCAAAAGACGAGCACACCTTGAAAGCTTTCCTGGAAGCTGAAGCGTACGACGGACCCTCGATCATCATCGCTTACAGCCATTGCATTGCGCATGGCATCAACATGACCACGGCGATGCAAAACCAAAAAGCGGCGGTGAACTCGGCGCAATGGCTTCTCTATCGCTACAGCCCGGATCGTGCGGCGCTCGGAGAAAACCCGCTGCAACTCGATTCGGCCGGGCCTCGGATGAAGGTGACGGATTATTTCAAACTCGAGAACCGCTTCAAGATGCTGGACAAGATCGATCCCGAAGCCGCGAAAGAATTGCTTGCCCAGGCGCAGGAGGACGTGAGCGCCCGCCGGGGATTATATGAGTATCTCGCCGCCAGAAAATTCAATCCGCCAACATCATCGCCATGAACCTAACAACCAATTATCTCGGCTTTAAACTGCGGACACCGTTCGTGCCCTCGGCATCGCCGCTTTCGGAAAAGCTCGACAACATCAAACGAATGGAAGACGCGGGCGCCTCGGCCATCGTGTTTCATTCGCTTTTCGAGGAGCAGCTTCGGCACGACCGCCATGAGCTGCAGTATTATCTCGAGCAGGGGACCGAAAGTTATCCGGAGGCGTTGAGCTATTTTCCGGAGCCTTCCGAGTTCAAGGTTGGTCCCGAAGCGTATGTCGCGCACATCGCGAAGGCGAAAGCGGCCGTCGAGATCCCGATTATCGCCAGTCTGAACGGCTCGACGTTTGGAGGCTGGCAGACCTACGCGCGCCAAATCGAACAAGCCGGGGCGGACGCCCTGGAACTGAACATTTACTCTCTGCCCACCAATCCGGATCGCTCCGCGGAGGACATCGAAGATAGCTACCTCACCATCCTGGCCTCGGTGAAAGGGCAGGTAAAAATCCCAGTCTCCGTGAAGCTCAGTCCGTTCTTCACCAACTTCGCGCGCTTCGCCCGCCGGCTTGACCGTAATGGGGCCGCCGCGCTCGTGCTCTTCAATCGGTTTTACCAGCCCGACATCGAACTCGAGACCCTGGAGATCACGCCCAACGTGCTTCTGAGCACGCCGATGGCAATGCGATTACCCATGCGCTGGATAGCAATCCTATACGGCCGCATCGGCGCCAATCTTGCAGCGACGAGTGGGATTCATCGTGCGACCGATGCGCTCAAGCTGCTCATGGCCGGCGCCGACGTGACGATGCTTTGTTCGGTGTTGCTCCGGCGCGGCATAGGCCACATCCGCGTGATGGAGCGCGAAATGCAGGAATGGATGGAAGAACACCTGTACGAATCGGTCGAGGAACTCAAGGGCAGCATGAGCCAGAAGAATTGTCCCGATCCGAGTGCATTCGAACGCGCGCAGTACATGCGGGCGCTCTTGACTTATCCGGCAGCCGATACTTAAGTCGGAGGGCTGGCGCGTTGGAGATTTCGCGATATTGGATCTTGGAATTGCGCGTACGAGTGACGAAAATGTAGAGGCGGTTGCCGACCGCCTGCATATCTAAACAGGTACTCGCCGCGGCGAGCACCTCTACAATTGGGCTTACGGCAGAGAAGCGATAATCCGAGCCAGGAGAGTTGTCGGCAGGAGACCAAGAAAGAGAACAATTCCTGCAAGCAAGACCAGCGAGATTCGTTGGAGGAAATCGAGATTGATTGACCTCGAGGATTCAGAGTTCAGGGTTCCGGTTTCAGGATCATCAACGAAAATCGCCTTGAGCACGGCGAGGTAATAGTAGAGCGAAATAAAACTGCCAAGCAGCGCCAGTGCGACAAGCCAGAGCAGGCCGTGGTTTTCGCCGGCGCGCATCGCGACGCTGAAAAGGTAGAACTTTCCAAAAAATCCAGCGAGCGGAGGCAAGCCGGCCAGCGAAAGCATGAAGATCGCCATGCACCCCGAGAGCAAAGGCGAGCGCGACCAGAGTGCTGAAAAATTCTTGAAGTCGTCGCCGCCGGTTTCGCGGCGCACCAGCGCGACGACGCCGAAAGCCCCGACGAGCGTGAATGCATAGACGGTGGTGTAAAACAACGTTGCGCCAAATCCTTCGCGTCCGCCTGCGATGAGCCCGAGCAAGGTGTAGCCGGCGTGGGCGACGGCAGAGTAGGCGAGCAGACGGCGGACGTTGGACTGAGCGAGCGCGACGAGATTTCCGATCACGATCGACAAAGCGGCAAGCGCTGCCAGCACCGGCGCCCAACCGGCAATCATCGCGTGCCATGCCGCGCTGCCGTGTGCGGGACCGAAGCCAACGAGCACGATTTTTCCAAGCACCACAAACGACGCGACTTTTGAGCCCGAGGCGATGAACGTAGCGGAAGGAATCGGCGCGCCCTGGTAAGCGTCGGGCGCCCAAAGATGGAAAGGCGCCGCGGCGATTTTGAAAGCGAATCCGACAAGGGTCATGACCATGCCGGCGGCGAGCAGCGGCTGGATGGGACCGGCCGTTAGTTTCTGTCCGATCGCGGCGAGCCCGGTCGTGCCGCACATGCCGTAGACGAGGCTCAATCCAAATAGGGTGAACGCGCTCGCCGTGCTGCCAAAGAGGAAATACTTGAGGCCCGCTTCCGCGGAGCGCGGGTCCGTTTTGTCGAACCCCGCCATGACGTAGAGCGACAGACCGGTCAGTTCGAGCCCGATGAAAATCATCAGCAGCTCCTCGCTGCCGACGAGGAGCATGAGTCCGATCGTGGCGAGCAAGAGTAGCGCGAGATATTCCCCGCGATGCCTTGGTGTGTTGTCGCCGCGTGCGAGGATTACGGTGAAAAAGGCGAGCATCAAGCAGATGATTTTGAAGAGCGACGTGAGTGGCGCGATGACCAGCATCCCGTGAAAAAGCGTTGCCTCGTCCGGCAACAGGAGCACTGCCGCCGCGGCGAAGAGGATTCCGGCAGCTGCGACTGCGGAACAAATTCCGGCGCCACGCGCGCTCGCGAGTCCGACGGCAAGAACCAAAAGGGCTGTCACCGCGACGGTCGCTTCGGGCGACGCAAGTCGAAGGAGCTCGAGATAGTTCATGGCTTCAACCAGCGCATCGCTTCAACGGCGGGCAGGATTCGATCGAGCAACAGTTTTGGATAGAGGCCGACTGCGAGCGTTGCGAACATGAGAAGGCCGGCGCCCAATTTTTCCGCCGCTGTGATCGGGGCAAAATTCTCGGGCGGGTGGATCGAGCGCTCCGCGCTCGATGTTACAAATGTGGGCGAAGCCGAAAATTTATGGGCATCGGTGCGAGCCGCACTGGCATCTGACGGAGCGGCCGATCCACCTACCGACGCCGCGTCGCCAAAGAATGTCTTCTTCAACGCGCGCAGTGTGAACGCCGCCACAAGCACCATGCCGGCGCCGGTGACCAAAACGGCGGCCGGGTAAGCTTTCCACGTGCCGAGAAGGATCGTGATCTCGGCCGCGAATCCGCTGAAACCAGGAATGCCCATCGACGCGGCTGAGGCGATAACGAAGGTGAAGGCAGCGAACGGAAGCGCGCGGCCCAGTCCCATCTCCGAGAGCGCGTCGAGATCGCGAGTATGTGTGCGGCGATAGATCATGCGTCCGGCTACGGCGAAGAGCAGCGCCGCGATCACGCCGTGCGAAAACATTTGCAGCACGGCGCCGCCGACACCGAGGACGTTTGCCGTGGCCAGCCCCAGCAGAACGAAGCCCATGTGGCTGACACTCGAATAGCCGATGACGAATTTCAGATCGCGCTGCCGCAACGCCACCGCCGCGGCGTAAACGATCCCGATGACGCCGAGCACGGCGATCCATTTACTCCACATTTGGAATCCGTCTGGAAACAGATTCATCGCGACTCGCAACGCGGAGTAGGCGCCGAGTTTCATCACGATCCCGGCCAGCAGCATCGAACCCGCCGTAGGCGCTGCGACGTGGCCAGTAGGCGCCCACGTGTGCAATGGCCAGATGCCCGCGAGAACGGCGAACCCAAGGAACATCACCGGGAACGCCCACGACTGAAATTGCGGCGGGAATTTGTATTGCGAGAGTTGGTGAAGGTCCAGCGAGCCGGCGGTGACATATGCGGCGACGATCACGAGGAAAACAAGCGCGCCGCCCAGAAACGAATAGAGCGTCAGCTTCATGGCGCCATATTCCTTGTTGGTCGATCCCCAGATCGCGATGAGGAAATACTTCGGCACGATTACCAGCTCGTAGAAGACGAAGAGCAAAAATAAATCAGCGCTGAGGAAGACGCCATACGACCCGCCGACCACAAGCAGCAGCCAGAAAAAAAACTCGTTAGGCCTGTGCTCGACATCCCAAGAGAAGAGCACGGCGCTCACTGCGGTCAGTCCCGTCACCAGCGCCAGCGTGAGACTGATGCCGTCGGCCGCGAGGTGGTATTCCATTCCCAGCGCGGGCACCCACGGAATCCGCACGATTGTCGCAAAAGTTCTCGCATCGTGCGCATTGAAAAACGCCAGCAGACTTATCGCGAAGCCGGCAAGGGCCGTGGCGAGCGCGATCCAGCGCGCAAAGAATCGCGGCATGAAAAGCAGCCCGAATGCGCCGGCGAACGTAATGTAAATGGTCCAGGCGATCATTGCGCAGGTTGCTGCAGAGACCGGTAAAGGTCTGAT
>DASVJK010000045.1:0-13714 GCA_036385955.1 Chthoniobacterales bacterium
GATGCGGTTGTTTATTTCCGCGTGGTCGATCCGCAAGCCGCGGTCGTGAAAGTGGAGAACTTTCTCAAAGCCACCTCGCTGATGTCGCAGACGACGCTGCGCAGCGTCCTCGGCCAGGCCCCGCTCGATGACCTGCTTTCGCAACGCGAGTCGATCAACCTGAAGTTGCAGGAGATTATCGACCGGCAAACCGAACCGTGGGGCGTCAAAGTCACGGCGGTAGAGGTAAAGGACGTGGCGCTGCCCGACACCATGAAGCGCGCGATGGCCAAGCAGGCCGAAGCCGAGCGCGAGCGCCGCGCCAAGATCGTCAACGCCGAGGGCGAATTTCAAGCCGCGGAAAAAATGGTGCAGGCCGCCGCGATGATGAGCAAGGAGCCGATTGCGCTGCAACTGCGGTTCCTGCAGACCATGCGCGAGATTTCCAGCGAGCATAATACGACGACATTTCTTCCAGTCCCGATCGATCTGTTCACACCCTTCATGAACAAGAGCGGGCCACCCAAACCATAGGCTTCCGTTCAATGTTGAACGTTGAGCATGAGCGTTGGACGTTTCCTTTTTCTTCAGCTCTGTCTCGTCCTCTTTGGTTTTAACCGCGGATTACGCGGATAGACGCAGATGCCTTGGATCAAGAATTCCGTCCATTCTGTTAATCCAGTCCAAGAACCATTTCCTGATCAGGCAGTTTCTTCCAACTCCGACGAGAGCTGTTGTTTCAAATGCCGGCGCGCTGACTTCTTAATCGCCCGCCGCTCCGCCGTCACGGCCTGTTTCTCCGCCTGCCGTTCGTGGCGCGTTCGAGTTTCAATGGCGCGGGGCAAGTGGGAAATCTTCGGCCGCTTGGCGCCGACCTTTCGCTCGTTAGGCTTTGCGTACGGATCCATTCCTCACTTAACGATCTGGCGATTTAGCGATTTAGCGAATGTGGAGCTGTTCTCCCTAAATCGAAAGTCGCGAGTCATCGATGCGCCGGACCACCACACCGACGAAACCGTGGCGCGCTTCGATTTTCATCGAAAGCCGTAGCAGCAAGACCGGCCGTTCCAGATTTTCGTAGCTTTGCCGGTTTGGGCTCGATAACATCGCGCCTTTCCAAAATAAGGAGTTACTAAAATGTTAAAATCTATTCTGGCCGTAATCGTTGGTTGTATCGTGATGTTCATCGTTGGGTTCGGCATCGTTACCTGTGCCGGTCTTGGGCTCGGCGTCGAAGGCGCTTTTCAACCTGAGAGTTACGCCTTCTCCACCCTTTGGCTGGCGATCATGGTCGCCGTGCACCTTATCGGCGGGATTATCGGCGGCTTAATCTGCGCTATCATTAGCAAGAGCAAGGGAGCCTGCATGGTCTTTGCCGGTATCATTTTCGCTCTCGGCATGATCACGGCCATCCCGGTAGCGATGAAGGAACACCCGTCCGCTGTCCGCTCTGGCGATGTCACGATTCTTCAGGCGATGTCGATGGCGCAGACCCCGACGTGGATACTCTTGCTCAATCCAGTGCTCGGCGCAGTTGGCGTCCTTCTCGGCGCACGGATGAAAAAGCTTCCGGCCGCATAGAATTGCGCATCCTGTCCCTACGCGTTCGCGAAACCGGGAGGTCAAATGCTGAGGGCCATTCTGGGAATAATCGTGAGCTGGATCGTGATGGCGATTTTTTTCACCGTCATCTTCCTTGGCTTCTTTCTAGCCCTTGGCGTCGAACGTGTCTTTCAACCCGACAGTTACGAGGTGTCAACGCTTTGGCTGGTAATCTCAACCGCCATTAGTTTTTGCAGTGCGATTCTTGGCGGCTACGTCTGCGCTGCCATCAGCAAGTGCCTGCGAGCCTGCCAGGTGCTCGCGCTTATCGTCCTCGTTCTCGGCACAATGCTCTGCCTCCCAAAGATGCGTGAGGATCCCCATGTTCGCGCGGGCGACGTCCCTACTTTGCAGGTAATGCAGCTAGCCCAGATGCCTGTGTGGATGCATGTGCTCACTCCGGTCCTCGGTGCGGTTGGCGTCCTCCTTGGCGCCAGGATGAAAAAGCTTCCCGCGGTATAAGTCCGATCGTTTCGATACACGGAGGCCTGAATGGCCGCTGACCGCATCAGGCCAAGACTTATTGCCTTTCTCCGGGCCATCAATGTCGGTGGACACAACGTGACCATGGCGGAACTGCGCGGGATCTTTGAAAGTCTCGCCCTCATGGAAGTCGAGACATTTATTGCGAGCGGCAACGTGATCTTCGCTTCACGTTCGCGGGACATCACAGCCCTGCAGCAAAGGATTGAAAGTCAGCTTCTGCGGTCCCTGGGCTATGAGGTCAAAGCATTCCTCCGTACCGTTGCGGAAGTGGTAGCTATCGCCCGATACAAACCGTTCAATGAATCGCAGCTACGCTCCGCCGCGGCACTCAACGTTGCATTTCTGGCCGATCCATTGGGCGCCGAGGCCGAGAAGTCAGTGAGGGCTCTGACGACCGAGATCGACGACTTCCGCGTGCATGGTCGCGAAGTCTACTGGCTGTGCAGGACGAAGCAGAGCGACTCGAAGTTTTCTAACGCGCGTTTCGAGAAGATGCTCAACGCCCGCGCGACCTGGCGTAACGTGAATACGGTCGTTAGGCTCGCGGCCAAATATCCTGAATCAATGCGTCCTCCGCGAACGCGACTCACCTGATGCAGAATCCAAAATTGGTGCTCGACGACGCTTTGGCTTTTCGTGCATGTGCCCAGTAGTAGCCCCGTTGACAGGGTCGGCAAGTAGCGGAAAACGAATCTTTGCGAGAGGCCCACTCTTTCCCCCGAGAGGCGGGGAGTGCTATGTTACGCCCGCTCGATGACTCCCGCAGAATTCAAAAGGAAGTGGGCAAAATATTCCGGCAAGGAAACGTCTGCCTATCAGGAGCATTTCAACGATCTCTGCGCCTTGCTCGGACAGCCGTCCCCGGTTAGCGCCGATCCAACGGGCAGCGAGTCGTTCTGTTTTCAAAAGCGGGTCCTCAAGGACGCCGAGCTTTTCGCCTGCGATGATGGCGGCCGCGTCGCGGAAGAACCCGACCGCGAGCGCGGCTTTGCCGATGTCTGGAAGCGCGACTGCTTCGCGTGGGAATACAAAGGCAAAAAGAAAAACCTCGATGAAGCCTATCGCCAGCTTCTCCGCTACCGCGAGTCGCTCCTCAATCCACCCCTTCTCGTCGTCTGCGATTTCGACCGCTACATCGTCCGCACGAATTTTAACGGCACGGTTCAGGAGACGAAGGAATTTACCAACGCACAGATCGATGAGCCCTGGGTTCTCTCGCTTCTCCGCGCGGTCTTCGCCGATCCGGATTTTCTCAAACCACAGCGCACGACCGCGGAGGTCACCGAAAAACTTGCGCAGCAAATCGGTGTAGTCGCCCGGTCCTTGCAAAAGCGCGAGAGCGTCGAGTTGATCGACGCGAAGTCGCGCCGTGAGCACTCCGTGGCCCAGCGCAAGAACCTGCGCATCGCGCGTTTCCTCAACCGCATCGTCTTCTGTTTCTTCGCCGAAGACACCGGCCTGCTGCCGAAGGGAATCGTCACAGGCATCTTCAAGGCCGGCGCCGATGACCCCACGCATTTCGCCGCGACGCTCGAGGAATTGTTCCGAACGATGGCGACCGGCGGCGGTTTCGGCGCGCACAAGATCCGTCACTTCAATGGCCACCTCTTTGAAGACGCGACTGTTTTTGAGCTAACCGAGGAGGAAATCGGCGAACTCGCGACCGCAGGCGAAGCCGATTGGCAATTCATCCAGCCGAGCATCATGGGCAACCTGTTCGAGCGCGGGCTCGACCCCGACCAGCGCGCGCAGCTCGGCGCGCACTACACCAGCGAAGAAGACATCATGACGCTCGTCGAGCCGGTGCTGATGGCGCCACTGCGGCGCGAATGGAGCAAACTGAAAGCGGAACTGGCCCGCGCTTTCGTTTCCGGAAAAGGCGCGGCCGCGGATCGCTCGAAGCTCAGAGCGTTTCATGAAAAGCTCACGTCGATTAGCGTTCTCGATCCGGCCTGCGGCAGCGGTAACTTCCTTTACGTTTCACTCCAGCTTCTGCTCGATCTGGAGAAGGAACTAATCACCTTCGCAACGGCGCTTGGTTTCAAGTTTGAGCCGCGAGTTAGCGTGCAGCAGTTAAAGGCAATCGAGCTGAACGCCTACGCCTTTGAGCTGGCACAGGTCTCGGTGCAGATCGGCTACTTGAAATGGAGGCGCGACAACGGATTCGCAAACGATAAAGACCCTGTGCTACAAGATCTTGAGAACTTTCAGAACGAGGACGCGCTCCTCGTTCCCCACTTCCGCAACAAGGCGAAGTCGCTCACGGAAGCGCAAGCCGGCGAACATGCGTCGGATGACGCGCTGAAGTTCCACACAGAACGCAAATGGCCAGTCGCGGATGTCATCGTCGGCAACCCGCCGTTTCTGGGCATCGCATTCATGCGTAGGGAATTGTCGGATGAATACGTGGATGCGTTATTTCATTCCTTTGACGGCCGTGTCGCTCGTGGCAGCGATCTCTGCTGCTACTGGTTCGAAAAGGCGCGTGATTTGATCGCTCAAACGAACTGCAAGCGCGCCGGACTGTTAGCAACGCAAGGAATCCGCGGTGGCGCAAGCCGTGACGTTCTGAAGCGAATCAAAGAGAGCGGCGATATCTTCTTCGCAATCAGCGATCGCGGCTGGACTCTCGGCGGCGCGAACGTCCACGTAAGCATGATCGGCTTCGATAATGGTTCGGAGGCAACGCGAATGCTCGATGATCAGTCGGTTACAAGCATTAATGCAAATCTGACTGCAGCAGCAGCTGACATAACTTCTGCCGGTGCGTTGGAGCCAAATGCGGGGATCTGCTTCATGGGACCCTCGGCGAAGGCACCGTTCGATCTTTCGGGTGTTATTGCGATCTCACTCCTCGAATCACCGACTGCACATGGTCTCGCCAATTCCGACGTAGTGCGGCGCGTGCAAAGCGCTGTCGATTTGACGAAGAGAGATCGATGGGAATGGACGATTGACTTCGGAAGCAAACCTCAGGCTGAGGCGATCAGGTACGAGCAGCCTTTTGCATACGTTGAACAGCACGTTTTTCCTGTGCGAAGTGCGAACCGCCGGCAAACGAATCTTGAATGGTGGCAGTATGAGCGACCGCGGATCGATATGCGTTCCGCGCTCGCGTCACTGCGGCGGTTCATCGCAACCCCCGGCGTTGCGAAACACCGCGTCTACGTGTGGAGAACAGCTGAGACACTCTGCAACCAGGGCACTCTCGTCTTCGCCCGAGACGACGACTATTTCTTCGGAGTCTTGCATTCACGCTTGCATGAGGTGTGGGCGCGTTCGCAAGGCACACAGTTACGGGAGCGCGAAAGCGGATTCCGTTACACGCCGACGACGTGCTTCGAGACATTTCCATTACCATCACCAAGTCCCGAGCAGCAGCAGGTGATCGCGGCGGCGGCGAAGGAGTTGAATGAGCTGCGCGAGAATTGGCTCAACCCGCCGGAGTGGACGACGACTCGCGTGCTGGCATTTCCCGGATCAGTCGATGGCCCGTGGTCGCGCTTTGTGCACAAGCCGGACGCGCGTGGCATCGGCACCGTGCGTTATCCCCGCATTGAGCCGCGCGACGAGGAGTCTGCGGCGAAGCTCAAGAAACGCACGCTAACCAATCTCTACAACGAACGTCCAGCTTGGCTCGCGCACGCGCACACAAAGCTCGATGCCGCCGTTGCCGCCGCGTATGGATGGGCAGCCGATTTGAGCGACGAAGGAATTCTTGAACGGCTCCTCGCGCTGAATCTGGAACGAGCCGCCGAAGAAAAACGAGCGACGAACGCGATCTCCAGGAAGCGCTCATCGCGCGGCAAGACCTCCGACGAGATGATCTAGGGCAGTCGCGGTGGCGACCCACTCGGTGGGTCAATGTCGGCGTCAAGGCCCGTCGGTGTAGCCTAACGAGTCCTCCAGAGCGGACTACTTCACCGTCGCGGGCACGGGAATGACGTACTTGCCGTCTTTCTCCGCGACAAAGTTTTCGCTCGAACTGGACGAACTGCCATTGGCGTCTTTGGTCTCGATCGTGATCTTCAATTTCTTCGTCGGCTTGAGCGAGAGCTGCGATTTTCCTCCGTCGGGGCCAGTCTGGATCTCCGATGCTTTCTTCACGTCTTCCGGAGTGAGATCGACCAGTTCGATCTTGGAGATTTTTGCGCTGCCGGCTCCTTCCGACTGCATCATTTTGTAGAACTCGAGCGCCATCGGGTTCGCGCCTTGAGTGTAAAGAAACGATTCGAGCGTGGCTTTGTCGCCCTTTTCGAAAGCGGCTTTGTATTTATCGACAAAGTCTTTCTCCTGCGCCGGGGTGCCTGCGCGGAGAGACGTTGCGCACAACGGCGCGATGAGAAGAGCAGCCAAGACGAATTTGATTTTCATGGATGAAGTTTTGCAGTTGAGCCGGTTGGCAGAATCCATTCATTGGATCGCCACCGCCGCACGGAGTTAGCCTGGGTGCACAACGAACCACAAGCTAAATTTTGTCCGGACGAGCGCTGGCATGGAAAGGGCGTTTTTTGCGCTGCTCCGGGATCGAGGCATTCCATGGAGCTCTCATGAAGAGCTGTTGACGAAAGGCGGCATCGCAACGTTGAGTTCAGGTTATGAGCGCCGCTTCCCTTCGCGCCCTGCTCGAGCATTCGATTGATTACGCAGGAATGTTTCCGCCGTGCAGTCTCGAACTGGAGGCGGCGTTAACAAATCACGCGCAGTACGTTCGCATGCACGACAGGTGGATGCTCAATGCGTTCGTTCTGCCGGTTGGGCAGTTCGATGCAGCGAAACAGTTCCTTCCGCAGTTCGACCCAATGCGTCCTCTTTGTATTTCCGCACTCGGACCAAAGACAGAGAATGCGACCGCGTTTTTTGAAGCGCTCGTAGAGACGGATGCGGCCATTCGTTCGTTATCGGCGCACAATGTCGATCTTGTCTCGATCAGCCAGCTCGAAATGTTTTTGCCCGCCGATGCCGATTCCAGTTTATTGAACGAGGCGCGGTCGATCGTGGGTAGTTTGCCGGCGTTCTGGGAAGCACCGGTGGAGAGGGCGGAACGAACCATTACCTTGCTCGCGGAGCACAATTCCAACGCCGACCATCCGACCTTCGGTTACAAAATGCGCACGGGCGGAGTAACAGCGGATGCGTTTCCCACGTCGGCGCAGATCGCCCCGGCGCTGGTCGCGCCGGTGACGCACCAGGTGCCGATCAAATTCACGGCCGGGCTGCATCATCCGCTGCGACAGTATCGCGAGGAAGTGCAAACCAAGATGCACGGTTTCGTGAATGTGCTCGGCGCTGCCGTGCTGGCGGCGGAACACAGATGGGATGTCGCGCAGACGACGGCGATGCTCGAAGACGAAGGCGTGAGCTCATTCAAGTTCGATGACGAATTCTTTGCCTGGCGCGATTGGAAAATCGACCTCCAGCGGCTAGGAGACCGGCGGAGGTTCGTAACTTCATTCGGAAGCTGCAGCTTCGATGAACCACGTAATGATTTGCGCGCATTAAGACTCTTGTAACGATGCGCCGAGACTCGATTATCATCGGCGCGGCAGTTACGCAGGCCCTACTGATGATCACGACAGCCAAAGTAAACTGGCAGGCAGGTTCACCTCGAGGGCAACGATTCGCCGAATCCCACCACCCGCGCCAATTTCGCGATGTTTTGACTTCGCGAGGCAATAAGGCTATCTGAGATTCTTCGACACGAAGATGCGGACTCCCGCTTTCTCTTCTCGTTGCGTGTAGTGCTCTCGCACAAAAGCTTCGAGAGGGGGGAAGCTCTCGATTCCCTGGGTAGCGCGGTCGTTATAGATCGCCCCAGGCGCGACGCCATCGACAAAGACTGGGGGCGGATGCGCCCGGAGCTCGGACATGAATCGTTCGCGAAAATATGCGCGATAACGAGACGTTTGCATTAGAGCCAGAATCCCCGGATCTCTGGTCGCCATGATCGTTTTCGTCTTAACATAGTACTCCGGTCGCCAGGCCCAAACCGCCATGCGATCTCCGGGCTTCACATAGCGTGCGAGAGCTAATATATCCTCGCGCGCCGGAAGCATGGCCTGGGGACTGAAGTCATTCGCTGACGTGAGGGCGGCGAACCCAATTGGAACGAGGAACAGAGCGATAAACAAACTACGGGCCAATACGGCGTGACCCTTTCCCAGACCTGTCCGATGCATGAGTCCTAGCACGTTTGCGACGCAGAAGCTCACGGGGATAATAGAGAAGAGCAGATAGTGCTGGAATGGGTGATGAGCGTGATAGATGGCAAAGAGCGAGGTCAGCAACAACAGGACTGAGGAGAGCGATGCCCAGAGAAAGGCTGGAGTGAAGCTAACTCGCG
Organism: Chthoniobacterales bacterium; assembly: GCA_036385955.1. GTDB lineage: Bacteria > Verrucomicrobiota > Verrucomicrobiia > Chthoniobacterales > UBA10450 > AV80. Next base: position 8,411 of record DASVJK010000045.1, read on the forward strand.
AATAAAGAGCTACTCCGCCCGACACAATGATCGCGAGCGAAGCCAGACAAAAAAAGGTGTACTCTTGCACGTCCAAAAAGAAGAAGGAGGGGCCGACAGGTGATCCACTCGCGACGAAGACCCGCGCCATCTTATAATAGGAGATGACCGCATCGGCGAAACCACCGGTTGCGCAAAGACTGATCAAAATCAGGGAAGGAATAACAACCAAGCCTGCTCCGGCTACAAGAACCTCCACCTTTCTGGCATTCGATGAATGGGAAGGCGCGATGAAGATGCCGGCCGCGAGGGAGACGAGAACCCCCAGAGCGATAGGCGACGCCTGGAGTTTCGCCAGGACCGGACAGCCCAGGAAAAGCCCCGCCGTCGCGCAGGCGATCAGGCGGGACGATTTGGAACCGGTCCCGCGTGCAAGGTAGGCCGCAGCGGCCAGGGGAACGGTCGTGAGAAATATGGGAAAGTGTTCGCTGGAATAGTGGACGAAGTCGAAGGTTTTGGTGAAGGAAAGCAGCAGCACCGGCGGCACAATTGATAATCGGGCGACACTCGCCCCGTAAATCCATTTCACTGCATAGTAGAGAGCGAAGATTGCTCCTGCGATCAGACAAAGTCCGATGACCCGCGCTGAGAAGAAGCCGATATCAGCTCCGAAAAGAGCTGGGAGCGTGAGAATATCGCAGTTCAAGGGCCCGCTGGTGCTGGCGTCGAAGCCGCGCCAGGGAACCCAATCGACCCTGGCCTTCAGAGCGCAAGCGATAAAGGTGCTCTCGTCGACGTTGAGCTGATCGGGCCATAAAAAAATAGGCCAGCGGCACGCGAATAAGGCCGCGCACGCCGATAAAATGAAGACCACTTCAAACTTCCCTTCTCCGGAAACACGCTGGGATGGAACTATTGCGAGTCCAGCAAAGGCGGCAATTGCGGCGCCAGCGAGCAGGTAGTAAATGATGGGCTGTGCGAAATGGAGTGAGTGAGTCATCTACCTCTGTGGCTTAACAAGGAAGGCATAGCGGACTGTCACAGCCGCCCGGAGTTAGCTCTAGACCATCGCAGACGACAAGCCAAATCGTCCCAGCGCGTGCGCGACCGCGGTCGCAGGAGTTCTTGCGTGGCCACTCTAATGGGGTCTTTTCTTATTACGGCTCTTTGCCAATCCGACGTTTGTTATTTCTAGAACAGTGATTGTTCTCGACCGTGCCGTGATCCACAGTGCCGGCCTATGCGACAACTCGTCCAGCGCGTCTCCCGCTCCGCGATCAGTTGGAGCCTGATTGCAGCCGCGCTTCGCTTTGGTTCCGGGCTTTTGCTCCTGCCGCTTATGCTTTGGCGCATTCCCTCCGACGAGCTCGGGCTTTGGTACGTTTTCATCTCATTAGGCGCGCTGGCGGCGCTGATGGATTTTGGATTCGCGCACACCGTCACGCGCTCTGCCGGTTATCTCTGGGCTGGCTCTCGCATGCTCCTCCCCTTCGGGATCGACCTCACGGATCCTCTTCTGGAAACCGACACGTCGGACAGAGCGATCCACCGCCAGCCGAACCTCCCGATGCTCTCCAATTTGGTCGCGTCTCTCCGCGTTTACTATCTCTCCGCGGGCGGGCTTCTGTTATTGCTCCTGACCACAGTGGGCGGCGCCTGGATCTGGCATAAGAGCGTGGGTCTGGCGAATGCACAATCCATCCGTCTCGCTTTCCTTGCTTACGCCATCGGCATTTCGTTAGGCTTCGCGAACAGCCTCTGGCCCTCACTGCTCGCGGGGATTAATGCCGTGAAGGAAGCACAGCAAATCACGGCCGCTTGTTTCCTGGCTTACTTTTGTCTGGCCGTCGCCGGGTTGCTGGCCGGTTTGGGAATGTGGGCCCTGGTGATAGGCACGATCGTCGCGGGATTCGCGGAGCGCCTCATCGGGCGGACGGTTTTTTACCGGTTAGTCCCACTGCCGTCCGGGAAGTTCGAGGGCTCGATGCTCCGAGTGCTTTGGCCGAATGCATGGCGCACGGCGGCCGTCGGTCTCGGAGCATTCATGGTTTTTCAGGCAAACACCCTTATTTGCAGCGCGTTTCTCGATCTGCGAACGACGGCTTCGTATGGCTTAAGCCTTCAGGCGGTCACCTTGCTGGCGGGCGTAAGCAGTATCTGGGTGAGAGTGAAATTGCCGACGTTCAACCACCTGCGCGCGCGGGGAATGGTCGACCGCATCCCCGCGATGTTTCGGCAGCGAATTGTCTTCGCGCTTCTTACTTTCGGCGCCGGAGCAGCCGCCTTGCTCTTGTTAGGCCCGCCGCTTTTGGAGCTGTGGAATACTCGGACACAACTGCTCCCGGTCGCACTCCTTGCCACCTTGCTTCTGATTCAACTGTTGGAAATGCATCACTCGCTCTATGGCGAGCTGGTTTATTCCGAGAACGTCAATCCATTCGTGAAGCCCGCGCTGATTTCGGGTGTGGCGATCATCATCTTCAGCGTGCTGCTGACGCCGCGCCTGGGCGTTTGGGGAATGCTTCTTGCCAGCGGGCTCGTGCAGCTTTCCTTTAATAATTGGTGGCCTGTCCTGCGGGCTATCCGAGGCCTGGGCCCGGCCGGACAAAACTACTGGCGCTGATGATTGGTTACCTGGAGAAGCGACGGCACCGCGTCGATTTTGAGCCATGCATGGGTTGAGGTCCTTTTTTATTAAGCCCTTTGCTGATCGAACGCTTTGTCATTTTCTACGGAGCCGGCTGACCTTGCCGACGCTTTCGCTCACCGGTCTCTTTCCGGATTTCGACGCGCGGATAGTGAGCATTGGTCAGATTCCACGTGGCAGCTGGTCAACGCTGCTCGCGGACCTTTTGATGCTTCTGAAAATTGCACTCTGCACTGAACCCAGGCGGCTAATGGAGATAGGAAGCTTTCGCGGTTACACCGCGCTTTTGCTTGCCCAGCACATTTCTCCTGAGGCGAAGATCGTCACGATCGACCGGCATCCGGATCACGGGGAGGCGTATCGCGAGACATCGCTCGCCGGTATGATCGAGCGGCGCATTGGCGAAACCAACTCAGCGATGTTCGCGCGGGACGAACCAGCGTCTTACGATTTAATCTTCGTTGATGCCGACCATTCCTATCGGAGCGTACGGAGCGACACGGAGTTGGTTCTCCCGCTGCTCTCGCCGGCTGGGTTCATCGTGTGGCACGACTACGCAAATTGGGGTTACTTTAGCGGCCAAAACGGTGTGCCTGAATACTTGCGCGAACTGGCCGCGAAGCTGCCTATCGGGCACGTGCCGGGAAGCACTTTGGCTATTCACTCCCCGAGCTGGGTTTCCGGCGCGGGAAGAGAGCGCTTTCGCGCAGCCACGCAAGTGGAGGCAAGCGAGATCGGCGTGGACACGTGGCAGGGGAATTTGCCGCGTGGCTGATTTTGCGCGGCCTGCTTTCATTTGCGCGCAACGATCCAAAGCGGGTGCAGACGATCGTCGAATCTCGGGCTGATTGTGCGTACTTCCCGGTAACCTGCGTCGCGGAGGCAGCGGATAATTCGACGCCGGCTCATGCCGATTTCGTGGGTGCGGGAGAGTTTCCCCATCCGATAGCTCGTGAAGGTGTGCAGAACATTCGGCTCGTCCGCGATGATCATCCAGCCGCCAGGCTTGAGCGTTCGAAAGGCCGCTCTCAGGGCTGCTTTCCAATCGTAAACGTGGTGGAGGGCCTGATGGACGTAAGCGGCGTCGAACGAATTCGGCTCCACAAGGTGATCCACGCCTTCCATCGGACCAAGCTTGAAAACTAACTCGCTCGTCACTCCCTTCGCCCGCAGGGCCGCGGCCCGACTTTCCACTGCCGGCCCATCGCTCGGGGCAATCGTGGTGGCAACAATGTTGAATCCGGTTAGTGCGAAGTATTCTGCCATCCATCCCGAACCGCAGCCCAATTCCAGGACACGATGGCCCGGCACGACGCCTAACGACTCGACGAGGCGCAAAAGGCGGACGAAGCCGTTTAGATACTTGTCCGCGGCGTTCGCGTCCCAAAACGGCTTCCGCATTTCCTTGGCTTGAAATTCCTCCTCCGAAATGCCACCCAACGCCTGGCCATACTGCATTTCGTTTTTATGAGCGGTCGCCTGATCTGAATGGAGAGGGGGAAAGAGCCCTGCGGCGTAGTCGGAAAGTATGAGGTAAGAGCAGATGAGGATGTTTTCCGTCCTGCTCACCGGCAGGTTCCAATCCGCCTGGTTCTTTCCCCACAGCCTGCGCGCGCGAGACAACAAAGGAGAACCTGCCAGCGCGGCTGCGAGTCGCTTAAACACGTGTTCCATCCTTAAGGCAAAGTTCTTCGTAACAGGCGAATGTTTCGATTGCGAAACGGTCCCAGCGGTAGAATTGGCTGCGCTTCAGTCCGGACTCCACGCTGCAAAAGCGCACCGCTTCGTCAGTGAGCAGAGTGCGCATGGCCATCTCGAGTTGTCTTGCATCGCCCGGAGGCACAAGGGTGGCGGCGCCCGCGAGATTCTCGCGCAGCGAGGAAGTGTCCGAGCTGACGACCGGCACGCCCGTGGCCATCGCTTCGAGCGGCGGAAAGCCGAAGCCTTCGAGGAACGACGGATAAACGAAAAGCGTGGCCCCCGCATAGACGAACGGCAGATCTGCTTCGGAGATGTAGCCGGGGAGATGGATGCGATTCTGAAGTCCATTGCGAGCGACGCGCGACAACAGCTCGTTAGGCGACCAGCCGGCTTCGCCTCCCAGAACCAGGTGCTCGGAGCGACCGCCAGCAACCAGCTCCGCGAAGGCGTCGATCAGCAACGGCAAATTCTTGCGCGGATCGAGTGTGCCGAGGTAGAGCACGTAGGGCGTGGGAATGGAGAGACGCCGCAGCACCGCGCTCACTTCCGCGGCATCGCGCGGGTGGAAGGCATCGTCAATTCCACAAGCGATCACTCGAATCCGTTCATCGCTGACGTTGGGTAATAATCGCAGGATGTCAGCCTTCACCGATGACGATGGAACGGTGACGAGATCAGCCCGTCGGATGCTCTCGCTCACGATGCGTTCGTAAAGGGCTCCGCGACGAATCGGCGGATGGCAGTGCGGCATCACGAACGACGACATATCGTGGATAGTTAAAATATGCCGCGCCCGTCCGCGCCACGCCGGCATGATGAAGGTCGGTGAATGGAGCACGTCGATCCGCAGCGCATAGAGAAGAAGAGGTTGCAGAAGCTGCTGGAAGAAAAGCCGGAAGACTCGCGGGCGGAAGCAGCACGAAAGGACGTGACAGTGCGCGGGCAGCCGGTGCGATCCCGCAAAACGGGCGCGATCT
>DASVJK010000046.1:0-13737 GCA_036385955.1 Chthoniobacterales bacterium
AAGAGTCCGCTGCTCGGCTTCAACGCGCTCGAGGAGCTTGGCTATCGCATGGTCATTTTTCCGATGAGCGCTTTCCGAGTGGCGATGAAAGCAACGGACGAATTTTTCCGCGCGTTGAAAGAGCAGGGGACGCAGACGGAATGGCTTGAGAAGATGCAAACGCGAAAAGAGCTTTATGAGCTGCTAGAATATGATCCGACGGCGGAGAGCTGGCCGGGGGTATGAACGCGGCTGATGGGAAAGCCGAACGCTCAACGCTGAATATCGGACATCGATTTGGTTTCGCCTAACGTGCATCAACAAATTCGACGTTGGACGTTCGGCGTTCGATGTTCGACGTTCTTCCCCATAACTTTTTCCGGACGAAACCTATGAGCACTGAAGTTAAATCTTCCTACAGCCCGGGCCTGGCAGGTGTGGTCGCGGGCGAAACGGAAATTTGCTGGGTCGATCCGAACGCGGGCCTGATGTATCGCGGCTACGACATTCACGAGATGGCGAGCAAGGCCAGTTTCGAGGAAGTCGCTTATCTCCTTCTGAATGGAGAGCTGCCCAACGGCGGTCAGCTCGCGAATTTCACGAATCAACTCGCCTCTGAGCGCGCTCTGCCGGACGCCATCATCAAGATGATGCGGCTCATGCCTAGGAACACGCATCCGATGGACATGCTGCGCACGGGCGTCTCGATGCTCGGCCCCTTCGATCCCGACCTGAACGACCACTCACACGCCGCCAACGTCCGGAAAGCCATGCGGCTGATCGCGCGCGTCTCGTCCCTGGTCACTGACGGGTGGCGGATTTCCCAGGGTGAAGATCCAATTCCAGATAGACCGGATCTGACGCATGCCGGTAATTTTTTCTACAAGCTGACCGGCGGCGTGCCGCAGGATTGGCAAATCCGAATGCTCGACACGATTTACATTCTTTACGCGGATCACGAATTCAACGCGTCTACGTTCGCAGCGCGCGTGACGGCCTCGACCCTGGCGGACATGTATGCGGCCGTCACTTCGGCCTGCGGGACGTTGAAGGGTCCGTTGCATGGCGGCGCAAACGAAGAATCGATGAAGATGCTCGACGATATCAACACGCCCGACCGCGCCGAGGGCTGGTTAAAAGCGCAACTCGCGAAGAAGGCAAAGATCATGGGCTTCGGTCATCGCATCTACAAGGAGGGTGACTCCCGCGTGCCGATCATGCGCGAGATTGCGCGCGATCTCGGAAAACGTTTGGGCAAAGAGCAATGGGTGCCGATCTGCGAGAACCTGGAGAAAACGATGGAGCGCGAGAAGCATCTCTGCGCAAACGTCGATCTTTACGCTGCGCCGGTCCTGACCATGCTGAAATTCCCGCCGGAATTAAATACGCCGATCTTCGCCGTGTCGCGCGTCGCGGGATGGTGCGCGCACGTCGTCGAGCAGCAAGATCACAACCGGCTTATTCGTCCGCGCTCGCTCTATACCGGCCCGGAATTGCGACCATATCCGGGCTCGGCCGCTAACGGAGCGAAGTGATCGATGGCGGACGCTGAATCGCAATCCCTGCAAGAACGATACGCCCCGGCCAATGCCTGCTGGGGTTGCGGTCCCGCGAATCTGGATGGATTGCGGATTCGGAGCTTCCCCCGCGGCGAGGAAGTCGTCGCGGAATGGAAGCCGGAGCCGCGCTACGAAGCATTTCCCGGAGTTCTTAATGGCGGAGTCATCGGCACGTTGCTCGATTGTCACTGCAACTGGGCGGCGGCCTGGCATCTGATGAACAAAGCCGGCGAAGACCGGCCGCCCTGCACGGTGACGGCGGATTACGCGATCAAACTGCTGCGCCCCTCACCGACAGACGCGCCTGTTTTCCTTTCGGCGAAGATAACGGAATCCACCAACAATCGAGCGACGGTCGATGGCACGTTGACGGCCGGCGGAAAAGTTTGCGCGACTTGCCGCGGAACGTTTGTCGCCGTGAAAGAAGGTCATCCCGCCTTCCATCGCTGGTAGGCGCTGGGAGGGCGAGGCTCCCGCCGAGCCGGGAGCGCGATCCCGCAAGACGGCGGCTCAACGGGAGCTTCGTCCTCCGACTACACTTCCATCCTGACGCGTTCGATGTGCGAGTAAATGTTGAAAGTCGGCGGGCGGAGAAAGCCGATGAGCGTCTGATTGCTTTCGCGAGCAAAGTTAACCGCCAATGTTGAGGGCGCCGAGACGGCGGCGACGATCGGAATCCCGGCCGCGAGCGCTTTTTGCACAATCTCGAGCGACGAGCGTCCACTCACGATCATGATATGATTTTTTAACGGCAGCAGATCATCGAGGAACGCGCGGCCGATCGCTTTGTCGACTGCGTTGTGACGGCCAATGTCTTCACGCAGGACAATCAAGTTTCCGTCGAGATCTAAGATCGCCGCCGCATGGATGCCGCCGGTCCTGGCGAAATTGCCCTGGGCGCTACGCAGACGCTCGGGCAGATCGAGAAGCGTCGCCGCCTCGATTTGGATCCGTGTCGAAGAATCAATCGGCGGAAATTGTTGCCGGATGAATTCAATGCTCGTTTTTCCACACAGTCCGCAACTCGTAGAAATCGTGCCAAAGCGATGGGCCGCCTTCGGAGACAATTTTGCTGTGGCGGCAAGCGTGACGTTGAGAACGTTGCCGAGCGAGGCCGGCAGCGTGCATCGAGCGATCTCTCGCAGATCGCTACGCGCGCGCACGATTCCCTCGGAGAGAAGAAAGCCCGCGGCAAGTTCCTCGTCATTGCCCGGCGTGCGCATGGTGACGGCGAGCGGATTCTTGCCGATCCGGATTTCCAGCGGCTCTTCGATCGTCACCTCATCGGTCAGCCATTCATACCCGCCGTCCGCTTTCCGGCGCACGACGCTTCCCGCGCCGATCCCTTGCCGTTCAGCCTCCGACGGGTCCATTGCAAATGATCGCACGAAACATTCGTGCGGCGAGGCTCGTTCATCGACTCGCGCGGGCGCCTGAGAATGGTAGCGTCGCGAGATGACGTTCAGCGCGGTTTTGCTTGCCGGCGGCGAGTCACGGCGGATGGGGAGGAACAAGGCGACAGTTGGTTTCTGCGGCAAGCCGCTTTGGCAGCGGCAGCTCCAAGTTCTGCAAGATCTTCGCCCGGCGAAAATTTTCATCTCTGTCCGGAGCGAGCCTCCATGGCTGCCGCTCGATACCGAATTACTTTTGGATGAGCCGCCATCCCGCGGTCCGCTCAGTGGCCTAACGAGAGCTTTGGAGCAGATGCAAACATCGCACCTTGTCGTGCTGGCGGTCGATATGCCGTTTATGAGGAGCGAGCAATTGCGTTTTCTCTGCAGCCTCGCGATAGCGGGTCGCGGCGTCGTTCCGGTGGTCGATGAGCGCGCCGAACCGCTTGCCGCAATTTATCCACGAGAGGCTGCCGTGAATTTTGCCGCGGCCCTGGCTGGGAGCGATTTTTCCCTACAAACATTGACGCGAAATCTCGCCCAAGCCGGCAGAGTTCGAATGGTTGCCGTTGCGGAAGAGGAACGAAATTTCTACCGAAGCGTCAACGAGTCGAACGATCTTTTGTTCGAGGACGCACAAGAGTAACAGTTCGGAATTCGCTGCCTGAATTCCGTCGGTGCGCGACTGGATGCACTGCGCTTAGGCTGCCTCCATGAAAACTCCGAGCTTTCGAATCGTCCCGATTCGCACTGAAATTTCCGAGGCAGCCCGCCGCAACGCGACGGCTGGCGCCTCGGACCACGCCGTCGTCACGGCGGATTCGCCAAGGGGATATCCTTGCCGGCACTGCCTGCGCTGGGCGCAGCCTGGCGAACGCATGATCCTGTTTCCGTACGCGGCCATCGCGCCCGGCCGGCCCTATTCGGAAAGCGGGCCGATCTTCGTCCACGCGGAACCGTGCGAACGATATGCGGCGACGCATCAGTTTCCGACCGAATTCCGAAAGGGCCGTGTCCTCCGCGCCTATAATTCGCAGCGCGCTATCATTGCCGCCGAAGTGGCGAATGGAGAAGGACCGGAAGCTGTGATTGAAAGGTTCCTGCAAAAGCCTGAAACTGCTTTCGTTCACGTCCGCAGCGCCAGCCACGGTTGCTACACGATGGAGGTGGAACGGATATGAAAGCGATGGAACTGCTCCCACCCTCCGACACGATGTATCGCGCGTTGGTGAATCGCGACTCGAGCTTCGAGGGAATTTTTTTCGTCGGGGTGCGCACGACTGGAATCTTCTGCCGGCCGACCTGCTCGGCGAAAAAGCCTGCGCGGATGAACGTCGATTTCTTCGCTACGCCGAGTGAAGCATTGCATGGCGGTTACCGGCCATGTTTACGCTGCCGCCCGATGGATCCAGGCGAGCGCCCGCCGAAGTTGATCGAGCAATTGCGGGCGGAGGTCGAACGCGCGCCCGGTGGGCGGTTGACCGACAAGGAACTGGCCGCGCTGTCTATCGATCCATCGACGGCGCGCCGGCAATTCAAGCGTCATTACGGAATGACGTTTCAGGCCTACCACCGCGCGCGGCGGATGGGACTCGCATTACGCGAAGTGCGCAAAGGCGGTCGCGTGGATCAGGCGCAAGATGGCAGCGGTTTCGAATCGGCCAGCGGCTTTCGCGAAGCCTTCACCCGCATCTTCGGCGATCCGCCGACCGCGGCGAAGTCGCGTGCCTGCATGTTTGCCGAACGAATCGAGACACCGCTCGGCGCAATGCTCTCGGTCGCGGATGATGAAGGATTGCGCCTCCTCGAATTCGCCGATCGGCGCGCGTTGGAACGCGAGCTGACGATATTGCGCCAACGATTGAAGACGAACGTTGTGCCGGGTGAGCATCGATATCTCGCAACGATCCGGACGCAGCTCGCTCGTTATTTTTCCGGCGAGAAGTTGGAATTCGACATTCCCCTTGCTCCGATCGGATCCGATTTTCAACGTCGCGCCTGGGAAGTCTTGCGATCGATACCTGTTGCCGAAACGCGCTCGTATTCCTGGATGGCGGAGCGCCTCGGCATTCCGGGCGCACGCCGCGCGGTCGGCCGTGCGAATGGCACGAACATGCTTTCAATTATCATCCCTTGCCATCGCGTCATCCGCGCAGATGGCACTCTCTGCGGGTACGGCGGCGGACTCTGGCGGAAGAAATGGCTGCTCGATCACGAGAGGAAATGGAAGAAAGTGACGAGTGACAAGTAAGCGCGCCCAGGAGGACTCGAACCTCCGACCGTCGGATTAGAAATCCGATGCTCTATCCGGCTGAGCTATGGGCGCTCAACGCAATTTATAGAGAGTATTGCCGGCGCAGGCTACCGCAAATCAGTTTGTATCTGGTTGCGCTGAAAGACGCTGATTGGGCTCGGCGGGCAGCATCCCTTGAACTGCGGCACGGCAGTGTCCCGTCTAACAGCGCCCCGAGATCTGGCGAACAGAGCGATGTTGCCGTCTCGGCGCCTACTGAAGAGTATATGCTTCCACGACGGCAATCCCGGTCGTGTTGTTTGTGCCGCGCACAATCGCCGTGTAGTTACCGGGCGCGAGCGTTTGCACGAGGGCCGATTCCAAATCGTTCGTGGGCGGGATAGCTGTTGCTTCAATTTCGCCCTGTTGGCTACTGCCATCGGGACGAGTTTTCCAGTTGTCGTTGGAGGCGATTATCGTGCCGCTGGCGTCGTGCAGCTCGAGGTTCGGATCTTGCAACGCGTCTTGGACACCCGAAGCACTGAGCGAGGGACCAATCGCACGCAGAATCACTCTGGCATTTCCACCGCCCGTGCCTCCGCTCACGATCAGTCCACCTATAATGACGTTGTTGCCGGTATCGACAAACGCGCGTGTACTGATGTTCGCGAGCTTCGAGTTTGCGGCTTGATCCAGGTCATACACTTCCACAACCCCGACGCCGGTGCCGTTGTTCTTGCCTTGAAGAATAGCGGTATATGCGCCTGGATTGAGCGTGGCCACTATGGCTGACTCGAAATCGTTCGTGGGCGGAATACCCGTCGCTTCCACTTCCGCCTGATTTGCTTTCCAGTCATCGTTGAACGCGATTGTGGCGGTCCCTTGATGCAACTCCAGCATCGGATCCTGGAGAGTGGCCCCAACCCCAATGAGGGAAGGACCTATCCCGCGAATAATGACTCTCTTTGGAGAGCTGCCCGAGATGATAAACCCGCCAATCAGCACCTTGTTTCCAGTGAGCACCTGCGATCGGGTCGAGATGTTGAGCAGGTTCCGAGGAGGAGCCATGTTCAACCTGAAGATTGTGCCATGATCGGACGCGCCGCCCGCCGCAGTCGCTCCGTATAGGCTGTGCTCTGCGCCTTCGAATAATTGGCTCGGATGGCCGCCAGTGGAGGCGCCGTCGAAGATGTAAGTGGCCAGTTGTCCGGCGGGGTTGATGCTGAAGATGCTCCCAGCCTGCGGAATCCCGCCATCCTGCGTTGTGCCATAGACGTTTCCGTCAGTACTCAGAATTAGTCTGGATGGATCGCTTCCATTGTTGCCCTCAAAACTGTACAGCGTGGTCCGCACACCCGCGAGAGTGACTTTGAAGACCGTACCGACGACTGTTGGGTAAGTGGCGATGCCGTACAGGTTGCCGTCGCTGCCGTGGATGACCTTACCAGGATTGCCGCCGTCGTTGCCGCCAGTAAACGTGTATAGGATGGTCAGGGCGCCAGCGGGCGTGATTTTGAAGATCTTCCCGAAGCCGTTGAAAACATTGGGCGGCGATTCGGGGCCGCACAGTGTGCTGCCGTAAAAATTGCCATCTGCCCCCTGTGTTAATGCGTTGGGCAAGCTTCCGTCCGCCTGGCCGGTGAAGCTGTAAAGAGTTGTGAACACCCCTGCTGGAGTCAACCTAAAGAATATGCCGGCGTTGTGCAGTGCGGGCGGGTGATTGAAGAAACCGCCGCTTGAGTCGCCCGCCGCCGTGCCATAGAAGTTTCCATCCGCAGCTTGCATTAGACTGGTGGCGTGAGTTCCCTTCGCATCCGAAAATCGATAGAGTGGAGTGAAGGTCCCTGATGGCGTCAGCCTGAAGATCATTCCATTTGCATCACCGACTGATCTAGGCGCGGTCGCACCGTATAAGTTCCCATCAGCAGCGCTGATCAGAATAGTCGGATTCGCCTCGTCCTCCGTCGTAGCTTGAAATTGGTAAAAAAACGGAGTGAGGGAACCGTCGGACCCCAGCTTGAAGATAGACCCGTGGTCCGAAGCACCGTTGAATCCGCCAAAATCCGTGCCGTAGAGCGTGCCGTTTGAAAGTCGGACTTGCGGGAAAGGAGAGGGGGTCGGTTCACCGGGGAGTGATTCACTCAAGGAGGCCATTGTCTCAATCGTGGCAGCCCGCAGAGGCACAACGAGCAGAGTCGTTCCCAAAACTGCCATTTTTGCGAACCGAAGGGCATGACGCAGCGAGCATTTCTTAGAGGTGGCGAACAAATAACGAAGCGAGTCTTTTTTATAGATAGTCACATGTCCATTCGCAGCAGGTTCTTGGCCATCTCGGGACCGGGTTTTGGGACTGCGCGTGCCGATTTCCGACATTCCCGTTGCGCGCTCCGCGAGGGGGGCGGTACCCGGGTCCAACTCGGCTGTGATGATTGTTCGCGGCCCGTCTTAAAAGCAAACCCTTCTGGGCTTTGGCGGGATGTGGATCGAAAGCATTCATACGCCTAACGGCAATCCTCATCGTTTCGCTTGGCGCCGCTGGCTTGCGTTGCGGAAAGGGAACCTCGACGGTCCACCCGGTGAATTCACTCTTCGTCATCGTTCCTTACAAATATGAAGGCATGTGGGTCTTCGATGATCCGAGAGTCGGCTTATCGCGCGAGCCGTTCATCGCTGGGATCGATACAATGATTGACAAGATCGTGGCGAAAATTCCTGATGCGGATCAAGGATTTCGCGCGATTTTTAGCGCGGCGCCGTTTCCCGATTACACAGAAAAGTTGGAGTGGCGTCGCGAAGAATCAGGCGGGAACTGGTACTACAACGACCACTTCAAGATGGAAGGGTGGCTTTGCCCGGCGTTGTTCAAGTATTTTCCGGCAGCGCCAAAATCGATTTTTGTTAAGGTGGAGGCGAAAAAGTAGAGCAACCTGCCAGGTTGCTGCGTAATCAATTCGCAAGCTGGAAGCTCGCGCTAAACTACTCGCTGATCCGATGCTTTAGCTCCCAGACGCGCAACGCCGCGAGCAAGAGGCTTTTCGTGCGTGTAAGCGTGCCGACGGCAGCTGGCTCCCGCACAACGTTCTCGTGCGCGTTGTTCTTACGGGGACGGCCCCGGCGCGCCTTCGTGGAGCCCATGCGGCGCGCGGCCGTCTCGCTCAGCGGAAGGTGACCGACGTTGTTCATAATTCTTGGAAAGCACCTTCCGGACCAGCAGCGGAAATGGAGCAATTGAGTAATGGAGTGCGTAAGCCAGGCTCATTACTCCTTCCCTCCACGCTCATGTCCGAAAAGCGCTTGTGCGCTCCTCTGTTCTCCGCAAACTTCAACCGGTCATGGCTAATCGGAAACTGGGCTGTCTGAGCATCTTTTTATTCGTAGCACTCTGCGCCAGTGTGTTCATGAACTTCGTGCTCGCGGCCACAGCCTTTCGCCGCCTCAGCGGTGGGGGACGCAAGGAAGAGCCGACACCGCATTTCCGCGAGACGATCGTGCAACGCGGCATCCGAGGCAGCAACGACAAGATCGCGGTAATCGTGCTGCGCGGACTGATTAGTTCATCGCTTCCTGGAAGCGTGGGGGATTCGATGGTGGACGACATGCGCATGGCGCTGCAGCAGGCGCGGGACGATGAACACGTGCGCGCGGTTGTGCTCGAAATCGATTCCCCCGGCGGCGAGGTGACGGCCTCGGATGTCATCTACAATTGCGTGGCCAAGACCCGCGGGAAGAAACCGGTGGTGGTCTACATGGATTCGGTGGCGGCCTCCGGCGGCTATTACGTTGCCTGTGGCGGAAAGTATCTGATGGCGAACGAGACCACCATCACCGGTAGCATCGGCGTGATCATTCAAACGCTGAATTACGAGCAGCTCTTCAACAAGATCGGCCTCGCATCCGTTGTATTCAAAAGCGGCAAGTTCAAGGATATGCTCAATGGCGCGCGGGCGGTCACGCCGGAAGAGCGGGACTACGCGCAGAGTTTTGTCATGAAAATCTACGACAAGTTTCTAGGGATCGTGGCGCGCGAACGCAATGTGCCGGCGGACGTTCTCCGGAACACGGTTGCGGATGGCCGCATCCTTTCGGGCAAGGACGCGCTCGATAACAAATTGATCGATGGCCTGGGCCAGATTGAAGACGCTTTCGCCAAGGCGAAGGAGTTGGGCAACTCCCGGGAGGCAACCATCGTGAAATACGGACCGCCCTTTTCGTGGAACCGAGTCTTTCGTGCGTTCGGCAATGCCGGGGATTCCAAAATCGAGCTGACGCTTCCGAAGCAGCTCGTCCCGCAATTGGAAACGGGCCGGGCTTATTTTCTGCCGAGCTTCTACGCTCCTTAGGGCAAGCGCCGAAGCATGGCGTTCGACGGCTTTCTTCCAGCACTTGCTGCTGTGATCCCCGCCTTGTTTTTGGCCGCGGGCGTCTACATCTACGTCGCCCTTGTTCGGCAAATCAGCGTGCGCGTCGTGGAACCTTCGGCCACGCCGGTGCGCGGATTTGGCTGGCCCGAGGCGACTCTGGCAACGGTCCTCGTCCTGATTTTTCTTCATAGTATTGCGGTGTCAGCCTCCCACGATGTGAGTGGCATACAGACTCGCGATCTTGTGGCGAACGCGCTCTTTTCGATCGGGCTGTTCCTTTTTATCGTGGCTTTTCTGCGCTTGCGCCGGCTCGACTTGAACTCGTTAGGCGGCTTTTCGAAAATCGGATTCGGGCGTGCATTGGCCACCGGAGGGGTTCTGCTGCTGGCCGCATATCCGTTGGTTCTTGTCGCGGAAGTTGTGACGCAAAAGCTCTCACGCGGACCTCTGGAGAAGCAGGGAATCGTCGAACTCTTCAACGCTTCCAGTACGTTGGAGCAGCGGATCATGATCATTTTGCTGGCTGTGACCGTAGCACCTCTCGCCGAAGAGTTTTTCTTCCGATTTTTCTTGTATGGCGTGCTGAAACGATACTTCGGTCGCGGAGTAGGAGTCGTGGCAAGCGCGCTGCTGTTCGCCGCCGTGCACGCTCATCTTCCCTCGTTTGCGCCGCTCTTCGTCCTCGGAATTTGCTTCGCGATCGCTTACGAATGGAGCGGTTCCCTTCTCGTTTCCATGACGATGCACGCGTTCTTTAATGCTCTCGCGCTGACCGCACTCGCCTTTCCTGAGGTGATTCCGCAATGACGCTGAGGGAGGTCGGCGAAGACCAGCTGCTCGCGCAACTTCTCCCGGTGCTTTCTCGCAATAGCTCGGTGGTGCTGGGCGCGGGCGATGACTGCGCGGTCGTGAGATGTCCGCAGCGGGGCAACGTCCAGTTGCTCAAGACCGATTGCATCGTGGAGGGCATCCATTTCACGGCCACCAGCTCTCCTGCCTTGGTCGGCTGGAAAGCAATGGCTCGTCCGTTGAGTGATTTCGCCGCGATGTCTGGCGTTCCGCAGTTTGCACTCGTCACTCTGATTGTTCCTGCGGAAAGAGCGCTCGATTGGACAAAGAAGATTTATCGAGGATTGGAGAAGGCCGCGCGGGCCTTCCATGTGGCGATCGTGGGCGGTGAGACGAGCAATATCAAAGGCCCGGCGGTGATTTCGGTCAGCCTGGCCGGTTTCGTCGAGAAGAGTCGATGGGTCAGTCGCGACGGGGGAAAAGCGAAGGATGAATTGCTTGTGACTGGCCGGTTAGGCGGATCGCTCCGTGGGAGGCATCTCAAGTTTACGCCGCGGATTGAAGAGGCGCGCTGGCTCACGAAACATTTTCTGATTCATGCGATGATGGACTTAAGTGACGGGCTGGGCGCGGATTTGCCGCGTCTCGCGCGCGCAAGTGGCGTTGGATTTGAGGTGGATGAGAATGCGGTCCCTCGGCATCGGGGATGCAGCGCGCGTCACGCGATCGGCGACGGAGAAGACTACGAACTTCTTTTCACCGTGTCGCCGAAGGTGAGCGCGGAGTTGCAACGCCGCTGGCGAAAGCGCTGGCCGCTCGAACTCACGCGAATCGGTCGCCTAACGAAAGCAAAGTCGTCGCCCGAGAATTGGCCGGCCGGTTATGTTCATTTCAAATAGCGCTGCAGAGACAATCGCGGCTGGGCGCAGTTACGCGCAGAGCGCGCGCCAGGGCGATGTGTTCGCTCTGACGGGAGATCTCGGCGCCG
The DNA here is from genome assembly GCA_036385955.1 of Chthoniobacterales bacterium. GTDB lineage: Bacteria > Verrucomicrobiota > Verrucomicrobiia > Chthoniobacterales > UBA10450 > AV80. Next base: position 11,301 of record DASVJK010000046.1, read on the forward strand.
GCAAAACGCAATTTGTGAAAGGCTTCGTGGCCGGTCTGGGAAGCTGCGCGGAAGTGACAAGCCCCACCTTCGTCCTCGTGCACGAATACAAGGACGGCCGCCTGCCAGCTTATCATTTCGATTTTTACCGGCTCGACAACAGCGAGGCCGTCTTGCGAATCGGATTCGACGATTATGTTTTCGGTGAAGGCGTCTCGTTGATCGAATGGGCCGACCGTTATTCCGATCTCATTCCGAAGGAGGCGAAGTGGCTTTCGTTTGAGATCAAAGGCGAAAACACGCGCGTGATTCGAGAAGGAAAGCTGCAATGAAAATTCTCGCGTTGGAACTTTCCAGCGGGCAGGGGAGCGTCGCGTGGCTCGAGAATGATCGTGTGCCTTTCGTTCGCATCTTCGCAAACGATCGAAAACATTCTGGTTTGTTCTTCGAGAATTTGCGGCTTTGCTCGCGCGAATTCGATGCGCCGGATGCAATCGTGGTCGGCCTCGGTCCTGGTTCTTATGCAGGAGTGCGCATCGCGATTGCAACAGCCGTTGGCCTTCGCGCTTCGTCCACGACGAAACTCGCGGGGATTCCTTCTATTTGCGCGATCGAAACGGCGGCCCGTGAGTATTGCGTGATTGGAGATGCGCGACGGGCATCTTTTTTCTTTGGGCGAGTTAGCGATGGCAGGCTGCTGGAAGGGCCTTCGCTGCACTCCCGCGTGGAATTGGAAATGAAGATCATGGAATCGAGCGTGCCGCTCTATTCTTCGGAGCCATTGCCGCAATTCCCCAAGGGCACGCTGGCATATCCTTCCGCGCGAAGACTGGCGGAGGTGGCGCGCGATCAGGCCGGTGAAATCGCCGATACGCGATCGTTGGAACCGATTTATCTTCGTGAGCCGCATATTACGGCACCGAAAACATCCCGTGCATCTGCGATCCATCAATGAACTCCAAAACGTATCGATGTTGGGCTGAAATCGATCAAAGGGCGTTGCGCCACAACGCGGCTTTTGTGCGTGAACGACTAGGGCCCGGTGTGGAGCTGCTCGCCGTCGTCAAAGCGAACGGATACGGGCACGGCATGGTGGGCGTGGCCAAAGCTCTCGCGCAAGACGCTCAATTTTTCGGCGTCGCAAATTTGGAAGAAGCGATCACTTTGCGCCGCGAAGTTTCTCACCCGCTCATTATTCTCGGGCCGGCCTTGCCCGCAGAACGATACCCTATTTCTGAAGGTGGGTTCATCCCGTCCATCTCGACGTTTGAAGAAGCGCAGGAGTTCGATCGCGCCGTGAAGGGATCGCCCATTGCCATCAATTTCGTCATCGATACGGGCATGGGCCGAATGGGAGTTCCACAAGCGGAAGCGATGGCGCTTTTCAAGGAAGTAACTGCGTTGCCGAACATAAAGATTCACAGTCTTTCGACCCATCTGCCGGTTTCGAATGAGGATGAGGATTTCACCCGCGCGGAACTTGCGCAGTTTGCCGAGCTCGTGAAAAAACTTCGCGCTGAATTTCCCGGCGATTACAAAGCGCACGTCTTGCAGAGCGCCGGCACGCTCGCCTTCGCCGATCCACCTTTCGACATCGTGCGTGCCGGAATCATGCTCTACGGCATTTCACCGCTTCCAGATTTCCAAAAACTTCTGCGGCCGGTGCTCACCTGGAAGACGCGGATCTCTCTGATTCGCGACATGCCCGCCGGACACGGGATCAGTTACGGACGGACTTTCATCACACCGCGAGAAATGCGCGTGGCGACGCTCTCCACCGGCTATGCCGACGGTTATCCGAGACATCTCTCGAATTGCGAGGCCGCGGTTTTGGTTCGCGGGCAACGTTGCGCGCTTCTGGGGCGCGTCACCATGGATTTGATGATGATCGATGTTTCGCACATCGACGACGCGACCGTGGGTGACGAAGTAGTGCTATTGGGTCGGCAAGGCGATCAGGAAATTTCCGCGACGGAGCTGGCTGATCGCGCGGGCACGATCTCTTGGGAAATCACGACGCGCATTGGCGCGCGTGTGCGGCGCGTGTATGTGTGAGCGGCGATGTTTCAGATCATCTTCAACGAGTTGAGCGCGGCGGAGATGGCGGCCCTGCCAAAGACGCTGCAGCTCGATTTGCTCGCGGAATTCCAGATCCTCCCGCAAGACCTCGACAACCTCGATGCGAGCCGTTTCGGGGTAATCGAGCGCGAAGGGAAAAAGCTGCACCGCTACCGCGCGAAGGATTACCGGATTTATTTTGAGAAACGCGCGGAAGGAATCACCGTCCATCGCGTCCTGCACAAGAACACATTTCGCGACTTCCTTTTCCGCAGCAAACTACCGATGGCGGAAGACGATCAGCTCGGCAAGGCGCGAGAATTTTGGAAACTAATCGAACAGGGCGAGCGCGCGGAGAAGAAGGCCTGATCGCTGCGCTCGACGCAGACGAAGAACTGCG
>DASVJK010000047.1:0-21891 GCA_036385955.1 Chthoniobacterales bacterium
GCTGTGAACTGCCAGCTTTGAAACAGGCGATTAGAAGAGAGGAATCTAAGTAGCAAGACCAAGCACACCGCAACTGCGAGGGCTACGAGGAAACCGGCCGATTGCCAGATAGCAATTGCGACGGCCAGAGGCGAGGTGAGCAGCACCAAACCCCAGACGGGAATTGCAACCCAACGCCACGGATCAAAATCCATCGGCTCGTTCGATCCCTGTCTGACAACCAGCACCCGCCCTCGCACCGCAAGCGGCGACCGCGATCCGATGACTCGGCCGCTCGTGATTGGTTGTCTTGCAAGCGGATAAGATTGTGTGGGGATGGTGATCGCCTCACTGGCGCCTACGCCCGACGTCGACAACGTGCCGCCGGAGGTGACAACATCGGGCAGCTGCGCCAACGGGGCGGCTACTTCCTGGACGGAATAACGGTCACTCGCCCCGCAGGCTGAACACATCCCGGCGATCACGGAGCGGCGACCGCAGACAGAACAGCGTTCCGCAGTAGACATGCTTGGGCTACCAGCGGTCATCACGCCTCCTCCCGTAACCGTACGGCTGACGGCGTCGGCGCGAACCGAAGCCGCGGAGCATGATTAGCAGTCCGAGCCCAACAAAGAACAGGGGCAAGAACGGACCTGCGAATGAGCTGATGTAAACGGCAATCAAGTTGCCGAGCGGGTGGCCGGAAATGATGACGAGGAGAACGATTAGGGATATCCAGCGAAAAGGCCGCGGGCCGGAGCCGACCCAACACCACAAGGTCAAGGCGATAACCAAAACGAGGCCAAATAAAGGACTGCCGGACGGGGTCGTGATTGGGTGTGTCATGAGTTGGTACGCGGTTCAGGCGTGTAATTAATAGCAACTCACAACGACGGACACCCCCCGACCGCCGGCTGGCGAGGCGCCGAGAGCGTCGCTGCTGACTACTGAGCGAGCGCCTTTTACGCTCCGACTCCGGAGCACATTCCACAGATCAATGTCTCACCGTTGGGAGTCGGCGGAGTGCCTCCTATTCGATTCCAGGGCTGCCACGTGAGAGATCCATTCCTGCGATGGATCGTCACCGGCGCCTCGGACGGGCCAACAGGAGATCAAGGTTGGGGTTTCGTGTGGAGTGCACGGTCAAAGACGGACTCTCCTAGACGCGAACCAGAACAAGTCTGGCGCGTCTGTGTGCTAGAATTTGTGCTAGAGTGAACGCCTATCTGCTCGCCATTCGCGGCGTCGCTCAATTTCGCCCAAATCGGCACTTTCCCCTCGTAAAAACGCTTCCCATTGAAACGAAAAGCGATGTCCTGAAATCGATGATTTCGCAATCCTAAGTCTGGCGCGTCTGCCAATTTCGCCACCCTGGCTCCGTTGATTTACAGCTACTTATGAAGACATGAGTAAGCTAGACAAATTCTTACTTGCGCGCGCGATTGCAACCCTGCGCGTAACGCGCCGCGACGAATCAGAACAAAATCTTGGCGCCTTGCCGGGTCACTCCATTTTGTTATTTATGCTTTCGTTTTCAGGAAAAATCCCCCTCCGCAAGAGTCAGCACTCTCGTGGAGTCTCTAACCGTTCTTCGGCAAAGGGCGCTCTCCGAGCCACGGCAGGTGACGACGAATCCGCGTCGTGAGCCTCAACCCGAAAGGTTCGATGGCTTTGCTGCGAATGTGTGCGATCGCCTCTTCGACTGAATCCGTCGCATAAACCAAGCTCACGTCGGTCTGGTTGATCATTCCGAACTCCGCCATTTTATTGATGAAGTCGATCAGCTCCTTCCAATACGAAGTTCCCATAATGACGATCGGGAAATTTTTGATTTTTCCGGTCTGAATCAGCGTCAGCGCTTCGAACAACTCATCGAGAGTGCCGGCCCCGCCTGGCATCACGACGAACGCGTAGGAGTATTTGATCAGCAGCGCTTTGCGGACAAAAAAGTAATGCATCGTCACACAACGATCTAGATAAGCATTCGGCTTCTGCTCGACCGGAAGCTCGATGCTGCAACCTACGGCGCGGCCGCCGATTTCTTTTGCTCCGCGATTGGCCGCTTCCATGATGCCCGGCCCACCGCCTGTCATGACCGTAAAGCCGAGCTGAGCGAGAGCCGCGCCCATCTGGCGCGCTAGCTCGTAATTAGGACTATCGGCTTTGACGCGGGCGGATCCGAAGACAGTCACGCACGGACCGACAAAATGTAGAACGCGAAAACCTCGAAAGAAATCGCGGACCACCCGCAGCACCGTGACAAGCTCATCAAAGCGTGAGCGCGGTCCTTCGAGAAAAATCTCATCGACGCGCTGCGACGACGCAGCTAGTGCCGAACCCGACGCGTCGGATGTTTCGACCACTGGAGTCTTTGGCTCATCCACCAAGAGGTGCCTCGACTGCGCAACGTCTAAAGCCGTGTAAAGCTAAAGACGAGAATCTGGGCGTGGTGCGGCTCCCACCTATGAAAATCGACGCGAAATCGCCCAATTTTTTCCCCACGGGCATCATGTCGAGAATCGATCAGCCCAAAAAGCTTTTGCGTTTCCGCCTTGGCAAAGAATGGCGCATCCACAAATTCGGTCACCCAATTCATTTCGTGCGCATCCGTTAGGTAAAATGTGACCTGGATATCCTCATCGGAATTCTCCACGATGATGAGGCAATAGTCGTAGATGTTCGCGTTCTTCCATTCGCCTTCATAGAAAACGGTGCATCGTTTTTGCACCTCGACCGGACGGAAGCGAGCCTCTTTAAAAAACGAAACGACATTCGCATAACTGAGCGGCTTGACGTTTGCCGTATCCGATTTGCGTTTTGCGGGCTCAGCGGCCATTGCGCTGCCGGCGAGAGCGATCGCGCTCAAAATGATTATGGCCCAGTATTTCATATTAGCTTTTTTTGCTGGAAGTGAGCACCGGTCGTTCATGGCTGGGCACGACCAGGACGGGGCAAGATGCATGTCGCACAACGTACTCCGCAGTGCTGCCAACCAGGATATGTTTGAACCCGGTTGTGCCGTGTGTGGAAGTCACAATCACGTCCGCATGGTGGTCGATGGCTCGCGCGCAAATTTGCTGACCAGCATGCCCGATTTGCAGCGACGACTCCACTTCGATTCCGTCCCAATCCGTCTTTTCAATCAGATTGCGCACTTGATTCCGCGACGCCTTTTCGGCTTGCTGCATCAGCAGCGGAAAGTCGTAGCGCGCATATTCGTCACTCGTGACGTAATATTGAAGAGCGACCGAATTGAGCAGGACAAGCTTCGACCCAAACTGTTTCGCTAGTGCCTTAGCGTAAGCGAGGCCTTTCATTGAACAGTCAGAGAAATCGATCGGCACGAGGATCTTCCTCAAACGTAATACCGGCCGCGACTTCCCATTACGACTTGCCTTCTTTTTCCGATCAACGCCGCGCACAACCAGGACCGGACAAGGTGAGTAGCGGACGACGCGTTCGGCCGTGCTTCCAAGAACAAGATGTTTCAGCCCCGTGTTTCCACGCGTCGCGGTGACGATCAAGTCCATGCTTCTGTCACGCGCAAGCCGACAGATCTCCTCAAATGGACGCCCCCGAAGCGCATGAATGTTTTCTCGGCGCAGCTTAACCGAATATTTCTTTGCCACGCCCTTTAAGTGGCGCCGCACTCGCCGGCCGACTTCCAATTCGGGCACAATCAGCGGCATCACTGCCATGCTCGCGAGAGGATAATCCGGTTCGGAGACGTGAACGAGATGCAGTTCCGCGCCGAACTGCTTCAGCAACGGCAGGGCGAATTCGATTGCTTCCAGTGATGGCTCTGAAAAATCGATTGGCACAAGAACATTGCGTACTTCAAAAGGCTTATTGCGTGCGCCGTGAGTCTGAGGGCGCGCAGCACTTTGCCCGGTCTTGGGGCTGCTTGGGTGAGTTCTTGTTCTCACGCCTCAAACATATCGATTTAGCTGCCGGATGGCTCCTCCTGGCTTGCGAAAGATCGACTGTTTTTTGCGATCCGCGTAAGGCCATCCTTCAGCTAACAAGTTGATTGCCAAGCGCCTGGCCACCTTCCAATCGCTTGATGTTGTCAATGGTTGATGACCATGCCGTTCTCGGTGCACGATCCGAAAGGGATTTTCGGATTTAGAATTGGCGATGCCATTTCATTTCACCTCACCGCCACGGATCAAGATTCGTGGATCGATCAGATCAAAAAGATCAGCATCGATGAAGTGCGGTTGCCCACGCCGACTGCGGCGCCGGAGATAAGATTGACAAAATCTGGCGCGGCAATGGTTGTGACGCCTTCGGACATCATCTCTGCCATCGAGAAACACTAGTTCGTATTTCCGGCCGCTCACTGCAAGAGAGCGTTCATTGCCTCGTGGCGGCTGGCGCACGTGATGATGCGAACGTCTCCCCCGTAATGAAAATACGACATGATCTGCAAGCCGATGTCGCGCTCCGGATTCGGAATGATCCGCGCAACTGCGGCCACGCCTTTCTCGTTGCACATTTTCATGATCTCCTGGAGCCGCGGCGCGCAGGAAATATCCATCGACTTCAGGGCGGTAAGATCGACCAGCAGCCGAAAGCCGCGCCGCGTTTTCCCGAGCGCCGCCGGCATTTCTTGCGCGCATCGCTCGACGTCGTCCGCTGCGACGCACCCCCGGTAGTGGACAACAACCAAGTCTTGCTCCTCGTCGACGCCGATCTCGTAGCAAGGGAGAGCGATTCCGGGCAATGCGCCAATCGGCACCCAGTTGCGGCCTTCATCGGTAGAGGCGAAATGTTCGCCCGTAAAAACGTTGGACTCCATTTGCTCCCTCAATTCATCGAGGGAATACGGCCCGTAGCGCTGGCCTTCCTTCGAAATGTAAATCTCCGGCCGACTAGATTGGTTCACGCGAGTATTGGAACGTTTTCCACTCAAATCAATTTGCCGCGCGCCGCTTGCAGACGCCGCACCATCACTTCACTCATTCTCTTAAATAGTTCGTGGCTGAGGGTGAGATCTTCGTCGCGATGCTGCCGAAGCATTGTTCCGGCCAAACAAATGGCGGTGGTCCGTTCGGCTGCGCGCGCGGTGAATTGCCAAAGATATGGTGGAAACAACCATGACCACCCGAGCGGTTCGCCGGCAGAGACGATGTCGATTGTGACTGGCTTTTGATCTTCGCCCGCGCCTTCGAGAACCACGCTCCCGCGTTCGATGAGGTAAAACCCATTCGCCGGTTCCCCGGCGCGAAAGATAACCTGGCCGGTATCGAAATGCGTCGGGATTGCGCACTCAGCCAATAGCCCGAACTGGTGGGAGTTCATTCCGCGCAGAAATGGATGTGCGGCCAGGCGGGCGGCCAGTCCCGCCCGGTTTGGCTCATCGGTTGCGTCATTCGCTTCGTTCATAGGGTTGCCTTTGCTTACGCTGCGTTTTCGTGGATCTGGAGGTCCTCGTATGTTTCCGCGATAATGTGATCGACAACTGCTCTGAGGTCGTGGGTGCGTTCCCACACCGCCAGTTGTCGATCCGCGCCCGTGCCTTCGCGCATAATCTTATCGATGTGCGCCATCTCCGCATGGTTGCCCAGCTCGTCCACTTCCGTCGCGATAAACTCGAGCATCTCGTAAAGTAGTTCGCGCTCGTCCACCTCGCATTTCCGCCCGAAATCTATCAACTTGCCATCCAGTCCGTAACGGGACGCGCGCCAGCGGTTCTCATCGATCAAGCGCCGTGGATACATGCGGAAAGTGACGTTCTGCCGAAGCAGTTTGTGCAGTTTGACGACGATCGCCTGGATCAATGCTGCCAGGGCAATCGTGTCAGCGACGCGTGACTGCGCGTCGCAAATGCGGAATTCGAGCGTATTGAAAAAAGGATGCAGCCGGATGTCCCACCAAATTTTTTTGGCGTTGTCGATGCAACCGGTGGCGACGAGCAATTTCAGGTAATCTTCATACTCAGACAAGCTTTCGAACGGATCGGGAATGCCCGTGCGCGGGAAACGCTCGAAGATCATCTGGCGATACGCTTTAAAGCCGGTGTTTTGTCCCAGCCAGAAGGGCGAGTTGACCGACAGCGCGTAAAGATGCGGAAGGAAATAACGCGCCTGATTCATGACCGCAATCGCCACTTCGCGATCCGGAACCCCGACGTGCACGTGCAGGCCGAAAATGAGATTCGCCCGCGCGATCTGTTGCATGTCTTTGACGATTATGGCGTAGCGCTCGTCCTCGGTGATGAGTTGATCCATCCAATGCGAGAACGGGTGCGTGCCGGCGGAAGCGATTTTCAATCCATCGTGCCCGGCCAGCGTCGCCAGCTCGCTGCGAAGCTGAACGACCTGCTGCCGCGCACAGTGGATGTCGCTGCAAACTTCGGTGCCGAGTTCGACGACGGACTGGTGCATCTCCGGCTTCACTCGTTCCTTCAAAATCATTTTGCCATCAGCGAGAATTTCCTGGATGTGTGAACGCAGCTCCCGCGTTTCCGGATCGATGATCTGGAATTCCTCTTCTATGCCAAGAGTGAAGACGTGTTTCATCTACAGAGGCTCACTTGCGCGCGTTACTTCAAATTAAGGAGGGTCGTTCATGGCTGGGCACGACGAGGACGGGGCAAGATGCTTCAGCAACGGCAGGGCGAATTCGATTGCTTCCAGTGATGGCTCTGAGAAATCGATTGGCACAAGAACATTGCGTACTTCAAAAGGCTTATTGCGTGCGCCGTGAGTCTGAGGGCGCGCAGCGCTTTGCCCGGTCTTGGGGCTGCTTGGGTGAGTTCCTGTTCTCACGCCTCAAACATATCGATTTAGCCGCCGGATGGCTCCTCCTGGCTTGCGAAAGATCGACTGTTTTTTGCGATCCGCGCAAGGCCATCCTTTAGCTAACAAGTTGATTGCCAAGCGCCTGGCCACCTTCCAATCGCGCGATGTTGTCAATGGTTGTGGCGGCAATATTCTCGAGAGCTTCACGAGTGGAAAACGCCTGATGGCCAGTGACGATCACAGTTGGAAATTTGAGAAGCCGGCGTCGATCTTCGATTTGCGGATGTGGGATCTTTATGTGAACGGACTCACGCCGGCAGCTGCTTTCTCAAGCCGCACCGCCACCACTTTGTATTCCGGCGTGTGCACAATGTTGTCACGTTCCGGACTGGTCAGGCGGTTCAGGAACACTTGCGTCGTGTGGAAAGTGGCGAACAACTCGCCCGGCTTCACCGCTGAATCGATTCTCACTGGCAGCACCGCCTCGCCGTGACGGCTGCGCACGCGCACCTGCTCGCCCTTGTCCAGTGCGAGGCGCTTCGCATCTTCGGGGGAGATATCGAGCGTGTCGGTGGGACGCAACTCGGCGTTGGCCGTGCGCATGGTCATGGTTCCGGCGTTGAACTGGTAGAGGGTGCGACCGGTGGTTAGCAGGAACGGAAATTCCGGCGAAGTCGTTTCGTCCGATGGGCGAAATTCGATGCGCTTTAACGGCGCGCGTGGACCGCTCGGAAACGATTTTGCGTGCAACACGGTCGTGCCGGGGTGCTCTTCCGTCGGGCAGGGCCATTGCAAGCCGCCCCCTTCAAGCCGCGCGTAAGTGATGCCGTGGCCGGCCTTCCATACCGCGCGGATTTCTTCCCAGATTTCCTCGGAGAAATGGAAATCAAAGAACTCGCCTTTGCCCATCGCGCGGGCGAGTTCGCAGATAATTTCCCAATCCGCTTTCGCTTGCCCTGGCGCTTCGATGACTTTGCGCACGCGCTGGATGCGCCGCTCGGAATTCATGAACGTGCCGTCGCGCTCGAATGACGACGCGACTGGAAAGAATATAGAGCCGTAATCACGGGCAAGTTCGTTGAGGAACATGTCCTGGACGATGACGAACTCGAGCGACTTCAAGGATTGCACAGTCGCGTTGGCGTTGGGATTGGTCAGCGCCACATCGTAGCCGATAGCCCAGAGCGCTTTGAGCTTTCCATCACTCGCCGCGTCCATCATCTGCATCAGGTCTAAACCTTTTGCCTTCGGCACCGACGCCTTCCAAACGGCCTCGAAGAGTGTGCGCCCTTCTTCGAGTGAGACCATCCCGGTCAGGTTGCCGGGGTCGCACCCCATTTGTGCGGAGCCTTGGACGTTGTTCTGTCCGCGTAACGGATTCACACCGCTGCCGGGTTTGCCGAAATTGCCGGTAAGCAGCGCAAGATTGACGAGACACATCACGCCTTCGGTACCCTGAACATGCTCGGTCATACCGAGACCGTGAAAACACATTGCGGGCTTCGTCGTCGCATAAAGTTGCGCAGCTTGCCGGATGAGCTTGGCATCGACACCGCAAACCGCGGCCGTTTTCTCCGGCGTGAAGGCGCGAATGAATTTCTGAAATTCATCCCAATCGGATACCCGCTCGTTCACTGCCGATTCATCGAACAGTTTTTCCTCGACGATCGAGCATGCCATGGCATTGAGCAGCGGCACGTTTGTACCCGGCTTCAGGGCAAGGTGAATATCTGCGTAACGCGTCAGCTCGATTTCGCGCGGATCAATCACAATCAACTTCGCTCCACGCAACACTGCCTGTTTCATGCGCGCGCCAACGATCGGGTGGTTTTCCGTCGCATTCGTGCCGCAGAGCAGAAATCCACGCGCGCACTCGATGTCGTCGAAGGAATTGGTCGCCGCGCCCGTGCCAAGCATTGCTTTCATCGCGGCGGCGGTCGGAGCATGACAGACGCGAGCGCAACAATCGACATTGTTCGTCCCGAGCACAATGCGAGCAAACTTTTGTGCAAGATAGTTGTCCTCATTGGTCCCGCGCGCAGAACCGAGCACGCCAACGCTTTCGGGACCGTACTTGTCGGTGGTGCGTTTTAGATTTCCGGCAGCCAATGCGATGGCATCCGGCCAGGACACCTTTTTCCATTCGCCGTTTGAACGAATCATCGGCTCGGTGACGCGATCGGAGGCATGAGTGAAAGCGAACGCGTAACGACCTTTGACGCAGAGGTGACCTTTGCTCACTGGCGCATCGAGCGCGGGCTTCACCTGCACGATGCGATTGTCGCGCGTGCCCACCATCATCTCACAGCCAACGCCGCAATAGGGACAAGTCGTGCGTGTCCATTTCGTCGCGATCCCGAAATCGAGGACGGTCTTATCTTCGAGTGCACCGCTCGGACAGCTATCGACGCATGCGCCGCAGCCGACACATGAGCTTTCACGCAGGGTCGTGCGGGAGTCGGGACGAATCTGCGTCGCGTCCCCGCGATTCCAAACCTGCCAGACAAACTGGCCCTGCACCTCTTCGCAAATCCGCACACAACGGTAGCATGTGATGCACTGCGCCATGTCCACGCGGATGTAAGGATGGGATGAATCCGGCGCGGTTGATGAACGAGACGTTCTCTGCTGCTGCGGCGTGACACCGTAACGTGCCAGATCACGGTGAAACTGTTTCTCGGGAAACTCGCGCGCCGCTTCCGCGGGATAATTGCCGGCCAGCAACCGCAGCAACGTCCGCCGCGCTTGCTCGACGCCGGGCGAATGGCTTTGAATTTCCATTCCGTCCGTCAGCGGCGTGTTGCAAGCAGTGACATAACGGCTCGAGCTTGCGATCTCCACCGAGCAAAGACGGCACGCGCCGCAAGGTTTGAGGCGGTCGTCATGACAGAGCGTTGGAACTTCGATGCCGAGCTGCTGCAGCGCGGCCAAAATGGTCAGGCCCGCCGGGAACTCATGCCGCCGCCCGTTGATGTCTACTTGAAGCATGGTTCGAGCGCGTCGCGGTAGTAACGCAAGACCGAATCGGCAAATTCACCCAGGCCTCCACCGTGGCCGCACAGGCTCGTCATTTTGAGAGCGGCGGCGATTTCTTGCGATTCGTCAAAATTCGCAGCCGGCGCCGCTCCCGAACTCACGATGCGTCCAAAAATTTCTTCAATCCTGCGGCTGCCGATCCGGCACGGCGTGCATTCGCCACATGACTCGTACGCGCCGAAAGAGAAGACGTGATGCACCAGCTCCAGAATGGAAGTGTGCTCATCGAATGCGACAATTCCTCCGTGACCGACGCTCGCGCCGATGGCGTGCAGTTCTTCGAAACCGAATGGCGTGTCGAGCAGATGCGGCGGGATGATGCCGGCCAGCGGTCCGCCGATGATGACACCTTTGATCGAGCCATCGCGCAAGCCGCCGCCAAGCTCTTCCACAATCTGTCGAACGGTCACGCCGAATTCGATTTCGTAAAGACCGGGTCGGACAAAGAGCGAGTTGAGCGACACGACCTTGGTGCCGCGACTTTGGGAGAACCCTAGCGCGCGATACGCGTCGCCACCGCGCGCGACGATCCACGGTACGTTGACGAGCGTCTCAACGTTGTTTACCAACGTCGGTTTCCCGAACAAGCCATGTTCTGTCGGGTACGGCGGCCGCGCCATCACTTCCGGACGGCGGCCTTCGATCGAGCGAATCAATGCCGTCTCCTCGCCGCAAACGTAGCTGCCGCGCCCGGCCACAAGATCGACATCGAAAACAAAGTCGCGTCCCAGCACGCGTTGCCCAAGAAGTCCAGCCGAGCGCGCCTCCGCGATCGCGTTGCGCAGAACCTCTCCGGCGCGCGGATATTCATTTCGCAGATAAATCCAGCCCTTGCGCGCGCCGATGGCGTAAGCTGCCAGTAACAGTCCCTCGAGCAGAGCGTGCGGATCATCTTCGAGAAGAAAACGGTCAATGTAGGCGCCGGGATCGCCTTCGTCGGCATTTGCGATAACAAATTTTTCATGCGTCGCCTGCTGCGCGACCGCGCGCCATTTGCGTCCAGTTGGAAATCCAGCACCGCCTCGGCCGCGCAGCCCGGAGATTTCGACGGCTTCAATAATTTCTTCGCGCGGCCTAACGAGTGCTTGTTCCAGAGCGCGGTAACCGCCCTGCGCGGTGTACGCTTTCAGACTGCGGACTTCTCCCTGTGTCAGTCCGCCCAAGACAACCCCGTTGCGCGAACGAACCTCCATGTGAGGTCGCGCATCGTCATTGTCATTATATATAGATGGCGCAATGAAACACTGCCCGAGGCAATACACGCGAGGTTCCTGAGTTGCGGCCTGCTTCCAGCGTTGCGGATTGAGATGGCGCGCGACAAAACAAGCCGTGCCCTGACACGCCTTCCCGGTAAGATTGCAACCGGAAAGATGATAAAACGAATCGATGTCGGGGCGGTCCGCCTGCAATGGAATGGATGCTCGCAGGCTCATAGTACGAGCTCCGCTTTCCAGTCACCATCGACATCGTCGAATTGAAGATCGAAGCCGATTTCCTCACTCACTCGTTTCATCGTGACGTTCTCGCGCAAAATGCGCCCGGTGATACGTCGAAGGTTTTCATTTCTTCCGATTTGAACGAGCAACCTCAAGAGCTGGGTGCCCAGGCCTTTCCCTTGCCATTGATCGGCGATGAGAAGCGTAAATTCAGCTTCGTCGCGGCCATGCGCCTTGATCAAACGTCCGATGCCCAAGATTTCATGTTGACCGTCGCTCCGTGTGCGATCGGCGACCAACGCGATCTCCCGATCATAATCAATGAAGCACATTCGGGTCAGTCGTTCGTGCACCGTGCGCTGTTCAAGACTCAGCGCGCCGAAATAGCGAAGCTGAACGCTGCGATCTGAAAGCGCCTTGTGAAATTCGATCATCAAAGGTTCGTCTTCAGGCCGGACCGGGCGAATCGTCACCGGTTGTTTGTCGATCTTCCACTTGTGGATGTGCTCGGCTGGATAAGGCCGAATCACTGAACGCGGTAAATCTTTCTCGTCGATGCGCGTCTCGTGCAGTACGATGCGCGCATCCAACGCGATTGCCCGGCCCGATGAAACCAGCAACGGATTGATGTCGATCTCTTTAATCCAATGCTGTTCGATGACGAGCTGGCTAAACCGCACCAATAATTCCTCCAGCGCGGTGAGATCGATGGCGTGGCGGCCGCGGAATCCTTTCAATGCGGTGTAAATCTGTGTCCGCTCCATCAAGCGACGCGCCAGCGTGCGATTGAGCGGTGGCAGTCCGAGGGCGCGGTCTTTGAAGACTTCGACGAAGTAGCCGCCGGCGCCGAACAAAAGCACCGGCCCGAATTGCGAATCAATACTACTACCGAGAATCACCTCATAACCATCCGTTGCAATCATCGGCTGCACCGTGACGCCAAGGAATGCCTCCGGACCGCTGTGTTTGCGCACCGATTTTTCGATCTCGCGATAAGCCCGGCGGACAGCGCTCGCGCCATCCAGGTCCAATTTTACGCCATCAACGTCACTCTTATGCGTGATTGTTTCAGAATGGACCTTGAGCACGACGGTCCCGTCAATTTCTCCGGCAAGATCGACAGCTTCCTTTGCGCTCGTTGCGATCTTCGTCTCGACCACTGGAATTCCATAAGCGGCGAGAAGTTGCTTTGATTCGAATTCCGTGAGCAACGTGCGACCAGCGTCCCGTGCGCGGCGAACAATTTTCTCCGCGTCCTTCGTTTTGATATCGGCGCCAGTGCTGAGTGCCGGTGTTTCATAGAGCGCGTCGAGATTCCGTGAGTAGCGCCACATCGCGCAAAATGCACGCGCCGCTGCATCGGGGTATTCGAAGGTCGGAATGTTCGCGCCATCCAGAATGGCCGCGCCCGGAGCAACGCCCGCGCCACCGATCCAGCTGGCCAGGAACGGTTTTGTTCTCAATTTGCCGAACGAGCGCAATCTTTCGGCCGTCGCGCTTGAGTCGGTCATGGCCTGCGGAGCAAGTATGGCAAGCACACCATCGTTGTTTTGGTCACGCGCCACAATCTCGACCGCCTTCTCGTAACGGTCGGCATCGGCGGCGCCCAAAATGTCTACGGGATTGCCGCGGCTCCAGTGCGGAGGCAACAGTTTGTTTAGCGCAGCAAAACTTTGCGGCGACAACTCCGCCAGCTTTCCGCCGCATTCGATCAGCGCATCAGTTGCGAGTACTCCCGGACCGCCGCCGTTTGTGACTATGGCCAGACGCGGGCCCGCCGGTCTCGGTTGTTTACCCAAAAGCTCGGCGATATCGAACAGCTCCGCGATTGTGTCCACACGTAAAACGCCGACGCGGCGAAATGCCGCATCGAGAACATCGTCACTGCCCGTTAACGCCCCAGTGTGCGAAGCTGCCGCTTTCGCCGCCGCTTCGGTGCGGCCGACTTTGATGACGATGATCGGTTTTGCGAGCGCCACCTCCCGCGCCGCGGAAAGAAATGAACGCGCATCGCCGACCGATTCCATGTAAAGCAAAATGCTGCGCGTGTGCGGATCATCTCCGAGGTGGTAAATCAAATCACCCCAGTTCACATCGAGCATCGATCCGATGGAAATAAAGGCGCTGAACCCCAATTGATTGGACAAACTCCAGTCGAGAATGGCCGTGCAGAGTGCGCCGCTCTGACTGATAAATCCGATGTTCCCCGGCAGCGCGAGCGGTTTGGCAAACGTCGCGTTCAAACCGATGTGCGGCAGCATCACGCCGACACAGTTCGGGCCGATGATTCGCATGCGCCCACGTTGCGCGAGAATTTGTTTTTCTAATTCAACACCGGCCGCTCCGCATTCTTTGAAGCCGGCGGAGATAATCACCGCGCCTTTGACGCTGGCCGCGGCGCACTCACCAACAATCGCCGGTACCGTGCCCGCCGGAGTAGCAATCACCGCAAGATCGACACGTTCGGGCACGTCCCGAATCGTGGAAACCGTCTTTTGTCCGAGGACCGTTCCTCGATTCGGATTGACAGGAAAGACGCTGCCTCGGAACGACCGAAGATTTTCCATCAAGGCGCGTCCGATGCTCCCCCGCGATTCACTCGCACCGATCACCGCGATCGTGCGCGGCGAAAGCATGGCACTAAGATTTGAGCGATGCTGCAGCGGAGCTGTTTCAGCAGGAGCTTTTTGATCCGCTTTAGCCGCCTTCATGGTTCCTTCGTTTTCAGTTCAATCTTAAACCGATGACGAACGAATTGACGAGTTCGCGACAGCCAGTTCCTAGCCCAGGCAAATTCGGTAGCCAAAATTGATAGACCTAGTGGTATAAAAACAATCGCGGGCCCGGGGAAAACTAGCATCACGATCCCCGCCAACAGTGTGCCAAAGCCCAAGATCGTTACTGCTAGTCTGCGCCAAAATGAAAAAGTTCGAGCCGTTGGCGCGCGCTGCCGCGTACGGGTCTTTCGTCCGAAGCGCAGCCATTTTTCAAAACCCAGAGCCAGGTAGGTCGCGATACCGATTGCAGTGATGCGAAGCCAGGCTTCCAGACTAATCGGCGCTGAGTGGAAGAGGCGGTTCATGATTGGTGCGTAGGTAAAAAAGAGTTGGGCGATGATCATGGCGACCAAAGCTGCTACCAGCCACAAATTCGAAAACAGACCGACCGAGAGAGTCGACCGGGTAAGCGAACGGCAGTTGAGCAAATAGAAGCCTTCAACGAGCACGATCACGTTCACGACAACGGTTCGCGCTTCAGCCAATGTTCCTTTCTCGACGTGGAGTTCCCAAAGAAACAATCCGAACGCGCCGGCCAACATGATAATCGCAACGAATGCCGAGCGCATGAGAAGTGGAAACGTGAGAATGGGTTGACGTGGATCGCGCGGAGGCCGCTCCATCAAGCCACGCTCTTTCGGCTCGAATACCAGCGTGAGGCCGAAAAGTGGCTCGGTGATGTTAATCCAGAGCAGTTGCAATGGCAGCACGGGAAGCGCGATCCCGAGAAAGATCGCGGTCAGCAGGATAAGGGCTTCGCCCGCATTCGTCGGCAGCGTCCAAACGATGAACTTTCTGAGATTATCGAAGATGCCGCGGCCTTCTTCGACCGCGGCTTCAATAGACGCGAAGTTATCGTCGGTCAGCACCATATCAGCGGCGCCTCTTGCCACGTCCGTCCCACCGATTCCCATGGCGATGCCGATGTCCGCTTGCTTCAACGCTGGCGCGTCGTTCACGCCATCGCCAGTCATCGCGACGATGTGACCGCGGGCCTGGAGCGCTTGCACGAGCCGTAACTTTTGTTCAGGAGTCACTCGCGCAAACACAGCCGTCTGTTCCGCGATCGACGGCAACCGATCGTCGCTGACTTGATCCAGTTCACGGCCGGTCATTGCGAGTGGGGAATCCGCTCCGTGTGCGCCATCTATTCCAATTTGTTGCGCGACTGCTCTCGCCGTCAGGATGTGATCGCCGGTAATCATCTTCACCGCGATGCCGGCGTTTTGGCAGCGAAGAACAGCCGGACGCGCTTCCGGTCGCGGCGGATCCATCATCCCTTGGAGCCCAAGAAAAGTCAGGTCGCGCTCGACGTGCTGATGGGCGAGTTCACGCAGGTCGGTTGGGACGTTGCGTTGCGCGAACGCGAGGACCCGCAATCCTTTTGCCGCCATCTGTTCAGCCGCCGCTTGAATTGTTTCGCGGTCGATTGGTATCTCGGTACCAGCGGCATCAAGCATTGTCGAACACCGGCCGACCACACGCTCCATGGCGCCCTTCTTGTAAATGATATGACCTTCCTTGCCGCGGTGGAGCGTCGCCATGAACTGATGCTCGGATTCGAATGGAATCGCATCGAGCCGCGATAATTCGGGATGAATATCGCCGTGCAACATGCCCGCCTTTTCCGCCGCGACGATTAATGCCGCTTCCGTCGGATCACCTTGCACGCGCGTTTCACCATTTTCGCGAATGAGGATCGCGTCATTGCAAAGGAGTCCTGCACGAAGACACACACTCAAAGCAGATTTGTTCGCTACCACAATTTTCTTGCCGCTGTGCTGAATCGCGCCGGTCGGTTCATACCCAGCCCCGGTCACCTCATAGAGTTCGCCGCCCGCATAAATTTCTTGCACGGTCATTTGGTTTTCCGTCAGCGTCCCGGTCTTGTCCGAACAAATGACGGTGGTGCTGCCGAGCGTTTCTACCGCCGGTAATTTGCGAATGATGGCGCGACGACGTGCCATTCTCGAAACACCGATCGCAAGCGTGACGGTAACCGCAGCGGGCAATCCTTCGGGAATCGCGCCGACCGCCATCGCAACCGCGGCCATGAACATGTCCCTCAACGTTTGGCCGTGCCACAATCCGACTGCCGCAGTCAGAAACGCGAGTGCGAGAATGAGCCAAAGCAACATCCGGCTAAGCTGTGCGATCTTACGCGTAAGCGGCGTCACGAGATCAACCGCTTCTGTAATCAACCAGGCGATGCGGCCCACTTCGGTTTTGTCCCCGGTCGCCCAGACGACGCCTTCGCCGCGACCGGATGCCACGGCCGTTCCGGCGAACGCCAGACTCTTACGATCTGCCAGAACAGTGTCGACGGTGAGCGGAGCTGCATGTTTATAAACCGGTTGTGATTCGCCCGTGAGTGGCGATTCATCGATTTGCAGGCCGCGTATTTGAAACAAGCGCAAGTCGGCCGGCACCCGATTACCGGATTCAAGCAAAACAATATCTCCCGGCACCAACTCCGTTGCGCCCACTCGTTGCTTGCGTCCATCTCGACGCACCGTCGTCTCGGCGACCATCATCTTGGTCAGCGCGCTAATCGCCTTCTCCGCTTTGGCTTCCTGAAGGTAACCGACGATCCCGTTGAACACGACAACCGCGAAAATCACCAGGGCATCGACGTATTGGCCAAGATACGCGCTGAGGGTGGTTGCTCCGATGAGAACATAAACAAGCGGCTGATGGAGTTGCAGCAGAAATCGCTTCCACGCGGGCGTGTCGCTCTTCGTGGTCAGTCTGTTTGGGCCGTGCTCTCTTAGTCGCCGTTGGACCTCAGCGGCAGAAAGGCCGACCGACAAATCGGTCTTTAGGAGTTCGACGACCTCTTTGATGTGGAGGTGATGCCAAGCAGTCGTCGCGGCCAATTGCATGCTCGAGGTCGGTCACCGCCTTTCAGCCACGGCGTTTGCTTTTGTGTCGAAAGCGCAAGACGGCGGGGCGAACTTGCTCCCGGCCAGGCGGTTCTTTGCCAGCCCGCATCAGGAACACCGGACAAGGCGACAAACGGGCAACACGATCGGCCACGCTGCCGATTAAGTAGCGGTCTAGTCCAGTGAGGCCGTGGGTGGAAAGGACAATCAGATGCGACTTTGATTCGCTCGCCGCGGCCACGATTTCCTCTGCGGGCCGGCCAAGTCGCACTTCCAAATCCGCTGGCATATTACGGGGAACGTTAGCGTCAGCCAGGGCGCGCAAGCGGTCCGCAGCTTGGCGCTGCAATGATTTATCCAAATCACAGAATTCCTCCCGTCCGATGTCGAGCCAGCCGTAGTCAGCGGGAACGACGTGAACGATTGTCAACGAGCCGCCCGATTCCGCAGCCAAACCGACGGCGTAGCGCAAGGCACGCAACGAAGAGTCCGAGAAATCCACCGGCACCAACAAACGCCGCCCTGCGGTCTTGCCGCGGATTGCTTTGGCAGGTTTCTTTTTCATAGTCCTTAAAGTTACTATCGATCTTGCGCGAGTCATTCCTCGTCTGCACGCACGATCAAGATCGGACGCTTGCTCTTCGCCATCACACCTTGCGCGACCGATCCGAGAAGGGCTTTCGCCAAGCCGCTTCGTCCATGTGAACCGATGCAGATCGCATCAGCGCGAAACCGTTCTGCTTCTTGTGCGATCGCCTGAGCGGCATCGGCGCTTTCAATAATTTCCTCCTGGATATCAAAGCTCTCCGGCGCGTCGGCGGGCACAAGAGATCGCAATTGAGAAAAGAGCTTTGGATTTCTTTTTGCCAGTCGCGGTTTGTTTTTCGCGTCTGTCGGGACGCCGGCCGGTTCGATGACGTGAATCAATTTCAGAGTACCGCCGCGTCGCAAAATCGCGCAACCGTAAGAGACGGCTTTGTTGCCGAGATCTGAGAAATCAGTCGCGACAATAACGCGATCCAATCTCGGCGCTGCTGGCCGCCTCTGCTCTTCCGCCGGCGGGACCACTGCCACCGCGACAGTTGCGTGGTGCAAGACGGTGCGTGAAACCGACCCGAATCGCAGACGGCCCAGCCCATGCCGGCGATGAGTTCCTACAACGACAAGATCGACATGTTGCCGGCTGGCCAACTCGAACAGATATCCTTCGGGATGTCCCCATCCGGGTTCGACCGTGATCGTGACTTTGTCGCGAGGCAAAACCATCTCGACTCGTTCAGCCAAATCGCGTTCGAGGGGATTTTGGATTTCCTCCGGATTTTCCGTTAATGACAAAGGTCCGTGGTATCCGAGGCGATGCGCTTCTTCCGGCGGCCAATCAATATGCACGACGCTCGTCTCGCAGGCTCCGACGCATTGCATTTCGTTGAGCCACCGCAGCGCGGCGTCACCGGCAGCAGAGAAATCGTAACCGACGAGAACTTTTAGCGGGTGTTCGCCCCGAATCCACGAACCAAGCCTTGAACCGGGCCGCACAACCAATGTCGGGATCGGCGATGTCTCTGCCGCGCGTTCCGCGACGCTCCCAACGAGCAATCTCCGTGGTAGACCGTGACCGACCGCGCCGACCACAAGAAGTCGCCCGTTGGATTCGATTGCTGCCGTGACCAGTTCGTCAAACGCAGAACCGGAAAGTAGTTTTTCTTCCACTACAATTCCCGAGTTGCGCAGCCGCGCTGCTTCGCGATCGAGTTCGCCACGCTTTTGTGATAGCGCGGCTTCAAACAGGGTGGGATCGACCTCGGCCATGCCGTGAAACTCATCCACATGCACCAAAACAAGCTTTGTTCCCAGGCGTTTTGCCATTGCTGCTGCGAGGTCGACAGCTTCCACCGCCGTGGCGGAGAAATCGGTGCCGCACACGATCGGCCGTTTGTACTTCTTCTGTTTCGAATTCTCGGCCATTATTCTTTCTCCAGAATTACCAGCGTTGTCTTCAACACAGTGTCAGGATTGAGTGAGATACTGTCGATGCCTTGCTCGACAAGGAACTCCGCAAATTCGGGGTAATCGCTGGGCGCCTGGCCGCAAATGCCAATCTTGCGGCCTTTCCTTCGGCAGACCGCGATTACTTCCGCGATCATTTTCTTCACCGCGGGATTTCGCTCATCGAAAATCCCGGCCACGATCTCGGAATCGCGGTCCACGCCCAGAATCAGTTGAGTGAGATCGTTCGAGCCAATGGAGAATCCGTCGAAGATTTCCGCGAATTCCTCCGCCAGAATCACGTTGCTCGGGATTTCGCACATGACGTAAATCTCCAGGCCATCCTCCCCGCGCCGCAGCCCGTGTTTCGCCATTTCGGCGATGACTTTGCGGCCTTCCTCGACTGTCCGGCAAAACGGCACCATGAGCTTCACGTTCTTCAGGCCCATTTCGTCGCGCACCTTTTTCATCGCCAAACATTCCAGCGCGAAGCCGGCCTGATATCGCGGGTTGTAATAACGTGACGCGCCCCGAAAGCCGAGCATCGGATTTTCTTCCGTCGGCTCATACGCGCGGCCACCAATCAAGTCTGCATACTCATTCGTTTTGAAATCGCTCAGCCGAACGATCACGTCTTTGGGATAAAACGCCGCCGCGATCATGGCCACGCCTTGCGCGAGTTTATCGACGAAGAACTGCGGCTTGTCGGCGTAGCCCGCAGTCAGCTGGTCGATCTTCGCCTTCACTTCCACATCGTCGATCTTCCCGTAATCGAGCAACGCCAAAGGGTGGACTTTGATGTAGTTGCTGACGATAAATTCCTCGCGCGCCAGACCAACTCCATCATTCGGAATGAACGAGAGACCCAGTGCCGCTTCCGGGTTGGCGACGTTCATCATGATCTTTGTGCGCGGCCGCGCGAGAGTCTTGAGATCGGTACGCTCGACCTCGAAAGGCAACTCGCCCTCGTAAACAAAACCAGTATCGCCTTCAGCGCACGACACGGTCACGATTTGTCCGGTCTTCAGTGTTTCGGTTGCGTGCTCCGTCCCGACAATCGCCGGGACGCCGAGCTCGCGACTGACAATCGCCGCGTGACACGTGCGGCCACCGCGGTTGGTAATAATCGCAGCCGCTTTTTTCATAATCGGCTCCCAGTCGGGATCGGTTTTCTCCGCGACGAGAACTTCGCCGTCCCGAAACTCATCGAGATGCTGTGCGGTTTTGATTACACGCGCTTTTCCTTGCGCGATCTTTGTTCCGACGCTGCGCCCTGCGACCAATATCGGTCCGCGAGACTTGAGATGATAAAGCTCTATTACGGTCGCATCCTTGCGTGACTCGACTGTTTCCGGCCGCGCTTGAACGATAAACAACTCACCCGTCTGCCCATCCTTGGCCCACTCAATGTCCATTGGGGTGGGGCGGCCGCGCTTTGTGCTGTAATGCTCCTCAATAATGCAAGCCCACCGCGCGAGTTCGAGAATCTCCCTATCTGAAATGGAAAACTGATGTCGATCTTCGACTGAAACTGGCACGTTCTTCACCGATTCTCTGCCGGTGTCATAAACAAGTTTGAATTCCTTGCTGCCGAGAATTTTTTGCAGGATCGGTTGGAAACCCGCTTTCAGCGTTGGCTTGAAAACATAAATCTCGTCCGGATTGATCGAGCCTTTGACGATGTTTTCGCCCAGGCCATAAGCGGCGTTGATCAAGACGACGTCGCGAAATCCGCTCTCAGTGTCGATGGTGAACATGACGCCGGAGCTGGCGAGATCAGAATGGACCATTCGCTCCACCCCGATCGAGAGTCCGACTTTTTCGTGGGCGAAACCTTTGTCAGCGCGATATGAGATCGCGCGGTCGGTAAAGAGCGAAGCAAAACAGCGCAGACATGCGCGCAGCAACGCGTCGTGCCCTCGAATATTCAGAAATGTCTCCTGCGCTCCGGCAAAACTCGCTTCCGGCAAATCTTCGGCCGTGGCGCTGCTTCTCACCGCCACACTCGACGATTTAGTGGAACGCTTACCCAGTTCGTCGTATGCCGCGACAATTTCCGACTGCAGATCACGCGGCAGTGTTGCGGAAAGAATTGCATCGCGAATTTTCGCGCCGCGCTTCTGAAGCTCCGCCAAATTTCTCGCATCAAGATCGACCAGCTGCCTGGTGATTTCTTTATCCAGCCCCGCTTCTCGCAGAAAATGCCAGTACCCTGCGGCCGTGATCGCAAAGCCATCCGGCACTTTCACGCCTTTGGGCGATAGCTCGCAAAACATTTCGCCTAGTGATGCGTTCTTTCCGCCGACCTGCGGAATATCTTCGATTCCGATGTCGCTGAACTTCTTGATCCACAGCGAAGCCAGGTTACCGCGCGACGATTTCGCTGCGGATTTTGTCTCCCTATCGGAGGTTTCGGTTTTCATGGCCGGATCGCCACCTTTAAAACGCCGTCCCGGCGCGAACCGAAGAGGTCGTAAGCCTCCACGATTTGGTCCAGCGAGAAGGTATGCGTGAGCAACGGTGTCGGGTCGAAACGTTTGGACTGCACCATCGACATCAATCGGCGCATGCGTTCTTTGCCACCAGGACAGAGCGTCGTGACGATCTTGTAATCGCCGATGCCGGCCGCGAATGCGTCGTACGGGACTTGCAGTTTGCCCGAATAAACACCGAGGCTGCTGAGTGTGCCGCCGGGACGCAAACAACGCAGACAATTCTCGAACGTCTCTTGAAGGCCGAGTGCTTCGATCGCGACATCGGCGCCGCCGCCGGTCAGTTTCTTGACTTCCGCCACGATGTCGCACTGCTTCGGATCGAGAACAACATCCGCACCCATTTGTTTCGACATCTTCATCCGCACGGGATCGCCGTCGACGGCGATGATAAAGGACGCACCCATCAATCTTGCGCCAGCGGTTGCGCACAACCCGATAGGTCCCTGGGCAAGAACGACAACCGTGTCCCCGATGCGAATGTTTCCGGACTCAGCGCCACTGAAGCCGGTCGACGCAATATCGGCCAGGAGCACGACTTGTTCGTCACTCAATTC
>DASVJK010000048.1:0-4000 GCA_036385955.1 Chthoniobacterales bacterium
TCCGCGGCGGGCGGCGAACTTTTCACCACTCATCGCGATGTGGTGAATGCGATCGTAGACGGCTTGGTGGCCGCCGGGCATCCGCGCAACAGCATTATCGTTTGGGATCGCAGCCTGGGAGGAATCAAAGACGCCGGTTACAACCCGAGTGCGGAGGGATACCGGATGAAGTCCATCGCGCCACGTGATGGCTACGATTCGAAAGCAATTTTCACCGCGCCGCTCGCGGGAAAACTAATTTGGGGCGACCTCGAGTACCGAACTGACAGAGGCACCATCCCGCTGCTTTCTGATAACGAGCAGACGAGCGACCAAAGCCATTTCTCCCGGATCGTTTCCAGCGAGGTTACGAAAATCATTAACGTTCCGGTGATGAGCGACAGCTCAATGAATGGATTGGCCGGTTGCTTGTATAACGCCACCATACCGAACATCGACAACTGGCGCCGCTTCACTCAAGTCAACGGTTATGGCGGCTCGGCGATCGTCGACCTTTACAACAATCCCCTCATCGGCAAAAAGGTTGTCCTCAATGTTATGGACGGGCTTGTCGCCCAATATGCGGGAGGTCCGCAATCTCAGCCTAATTACGCCCTGCATCACGCCACACTTCTCGCGAGCAAAGATCCGGTCGCCATCGATGCGCTCGCGCTCCAGCGGATCGATGCATGGCGCGAGAAGGCAAAACTTCCTCCGATCGGTCGACTGGCGAATCACGTGCAGGTCGCCGGGCAAGTTGGGCTTGGCCAGGCGGATCTCACTCGCATCGAAGTCAGGAATGTTGACCGGTGAATGCCCCTGAAATTGACCGCTTGCGGGGACCGATCCTTCGTTCGGTTTCCCGTTCCTTTTATCTTTCGTTACGGGTTCTACCGGGGCCGCTTCGAGACCCGCTCTCACTTGCTTATCTTTTGGCGCGCGCGACCGATACGATCGCGGATACGCCAGAGCCGCCGATGGAACTTCGCTCCGAAGCCCTGCGGAATCTGGCAAGGGCAATTCAAGGGGCCACGCCTATTGAAGCAGCGGCTGGCATCCGAAACTCGTTCGCCCCTTTGCAGAGCAACGAAGCAGAGCGGGCGTTGATCGACGCGCTGCCGACTGCTCTGGAGTGGCTCGAATTGTTGGATGATCGCGATCGCCGCGAGGTGCGGGAAGTCCTCAAGAGAATCAATAAGGGTCAGAGGCTCGACTTGGAGCGCTTTGGAGCCGGCACTGGAATTCAGTCGCTTCCTGCGGCGTCCGATCTCGATGAATACACCTATCTCGTGGCCGGATGCGTAGGAGAATTTTGGACCCACATCTGTTTCGCGCATGTCCAGAATTTCAGCGATCGGACGGAGTCTGAAATGCTGGCGTTAGGTGTGCAATTCGGAAAGGGATTGCAGCTCATCAATATCCTCCGCGACGTGGGTTCGGATCTGAGGGCGGGTCGATGTTATCTTCCGGCGGACGAACTTCACTCGTTAGGCCTGACCCCCGAGGAAATCCTGGCGAAGCCGGCACGCGTTGAATCAATCGCGCGGCACTGGCGTGAAAAAGCGGAACACGACCTGATTGCCGGTATCGATTACGCGTGCGCGATCAATCAGCGGCGTGTTCGTTTTGCAACCGCCCTCCCGGCGCTGATCGGCGCGCGCACGCTCTCGCTCATGCGAGAGGCGGGCGTGGAAGTCTTCGAGCGGACAGTGAAGGTTTCCCGCGCAGAGGTAAGGAAGATCATGGCATCGGTCGCGCTCAGCGCCGCTTCGCCTTCGTCATTGCGACGAACATTCGAACGCCTTTCTTAAGGGAACGCGCCGCAAAGCGCATACCCTCCGCCGACAGCCCAAACTGCCATTGTGGCGAACCCAGCTTGCTTCCAACTGTCCATCCACTATGGCCGGTGCAAACGTCGGGAATTGCCGTGCGTATCTTACCGTGTCGAGAAGTTTAGTCGAATGGCGCCGTAGGTAAGATCACGCGTTGTGTTCGCCTCGACGTCAGCTGTAAGCTCGTTACCGATGCGGAATTCCAAATTATCGATGCGGCTGAAGGGCCGCGCCGCCAAACCGGCATCGAAAATGATTAGCCGCGCTGAGGCCGGCTTCTGAGCGATGAACATCGCATCGCCGTAGAGATAAGAGCGGAGCTTGGGAATGTCGTAGCTCGCGTGGGCTCGAGCGAAGAATCCGGGATGGAAGCTGACGCCATCCCCTCCAATTAACGTGTTTGCGGGATACAAGCCGATGCCAACGAAGCTCAGCCGTCCCGGGTCGTAGATGTGTGCATCGTCCAAGTAGTAGCGCAATTCAACCTGAGTTCCATCCCGGTAGCCGGTCGGTTGTGTTTTGGATGGGTCCCTCCCCGATGTCCCCGGTGATCCGGCGCGATTTAGATTGTTCAGCCCATAGGCTGATGCCCGGAGTTCGAATCGGCCAAAGACATTCCAGGCCAGACCGCCGTGGAGGTCGAATTCGCGTTGGCTGACATCAGCATTCGTCGGATCCAGGTCCGTGACGCCAGCGGCGGTAGCGCGTTGCACCCAGAATTCATTTTCGAGGAAGAAATATAGCTTTTTTTTGCTCAGAATGCCCACGTTGAAGTTGACGTCCAACCTGAAGATGGGGTCAAACGGCACGCCATTGGGTGCCACACGATCTCCGGTTGCATAGGCGCTCAGCCCGAAATAGCCCCACACCTCAGGCCAGTTCTTGACTTCGTGTATTTGCCCCGCGATGTCCTTGCTTGCGTCACTCGAGGGGCCGTAATAAGCGCGAAGCGCCCCGTAGATCAGGTCCCGCGTAGTGCCTGCCTGAATGTCGGCCGTGAGCTCGTTGCCGAGGCGGAATTCCAAATCTTGAACACGGCTGAACGGTCGTGTCGCTATCCCGGCATCGAAAGTGACCAAGCGTAGGTTACCGTACTCCTGTTCGATCAGCGTGGCATGGCCGTAAAGATAGGAGCGCAGCGCAGGAATGCTGTACGTCGCGTAGGCCTGCGCGAACATGCCAGCACGAAATTCGAGGCCGTCTCCTCCAATGAGATTATGCGACGGATTGTAGCCGATTCCGACGAAGTTAAGCTGACCAACGTCATAGATGGATGCCGGCCCGAAATAGTAGCGGGCTTCAAACTGGCCTCCGTCTGTGTTACCGCTCGCCTCTGTTCTCGAATTACCGCGGTTGAGATTGTTCAGCGCATCGGCTGAGACGCGCAGTTCCAACCTGTCGAATATGTTCCAGGCGAAACCAGTGTTGATGTCGAACTCGCGTTTACTGAAATTGTAGACGACTTGATTGTTGTCGGTGGTTGCGGGGCTGGAGCGTTGCATCCAGAATTCAGTCTCGAGGAAAACGTACAGTTTTTTCCTAGGCAGTAAACTCAGGTTGAGATTGAAATCCGACCTGAACCTCGGGTCGAACACAACGCCATTAGGAGCCATTCGTTCGCCCGGCGCATAACCCTGCACTCCGAGATAGCCGCACACGTCCGGCCAGGGAGCGGCGTCTGTCAGCTCGCCGGCGCTAATCTGTTGGGACAGAAAAGGAGCAAGAAACGTGGCAAGAGTGAGTATTCTCCGGATATCCATTGTTGAGCGGACCGATCGCGCGCCATGATATCGAGCGAGTCTCGCCGCTGACTATTCCTAAACAACGCATTCCCGGCAAGCGAAGCGTATGTCAGAGTCGTAGGGGAATGCGACAAAAGAATACGGTGACTGCCAGGCTCCACATCTCTCGTTGTGTGTCACCCCGATGGTTGGAGCGCCTGAACGAAGCCCGGGACACGCCCGAACGGGGACGCGTCTCTAACTTCTTAATATTTCGTTAGCGCTATCGTAAGTCAATCGCACCACGAATGGTTTTGTCCCGGAAAAAGGATCACGCGCGCGGAGCGCACGATCCACCTACCGGAAATAATTGCGCTGCTTCTCTGTGATCGGATGATCGATCCGTTCCAGAACTTGCAACATGTCTTCCCACACTTTCCGCTTTTCCGACGGCGCCTGGTTCCGGAG
>DASVJK010000049.1:0-4106 GCA_036385955.1 Chthoniobacterales bacterium
TGCTGTGGATTTTACGCTACTTTCGTGCCAGCTTTTCCAGTCGTCGTGCCGCCTCATCCAGTGTCTCAGGCTTTTTGCAGAAGGCGAAACGCACCTGTTGGGATCCGTCCTTCGGATGCTTGTAGAAACTCGATCCCGGCACGCACGCGATGCCGACGTCCTTTACCAGGTAAGCTGCAAACTCCACGTCGTTCGCAAACCCGAAGGCGCTGATGTCGGTCATCACGTAATACGCGCCCCGCGGACGGTAACAACGAAAGCCAGCTTTCTCCAGAGCCGGAATCAGATGGTCGCGCCGCATGTGGTACCGGTCGGCCAGTTCGCGGTAGTAACTGGCAGGCAGGCTTAACGCCAGGGCTCCGGCTTCCTGCAAAGGCGCGGGCGCGCCCACGGTCAAAAAGTCATGCACCTTGCGGATCGCGTTCGTTATGGCCGGCGGCGCAACCGCCCAGCCGACGCGCCATCCCGTGACACTGTAACTTTTTGAGAGGCCGTTGATGGTGATCGTGCGCTCGCGCATGCCGTCGAGCCGCGCGATCGAAATGTGCTCCGATCCATCGTAAAGAATGTGTTCGTAGATTTCGTCGGTGATGGCGAGCACGTTGTATTCGACACACAGGTCGCGAATCAGTTCCAGTTCTTTCCGGCTGAACACCTTGCCGGTAGGGTTGTTTGGCGTGTTAAGGATGATGGCTTTCGTGTGATGTGTCGCGGTCCGATGTTGAAACGCTTCGCGCAATTCCTGTTCGTCGAACGTCCACTCGCCTCCCCGCTCGCCGTGGGACGTCTGCGGTGGACGCAAGCTGACGAAGCGCGGCTTCGCTCCGCTCAGAATCGAGTCCGGCCCATAATTCTCGTAGAAAGGCTCGAAAACCACGACCTCGTCGCCCTTGTTGCACACCGCCAGCAGCGTCGCGATCATCGCTTCAGTCGAGCCGCAGCACACCACAATCTCTTTTTCCGGATCGACCTCGATCCCTTGCCACTCCCGCATCTGCCGGGCAATCGCAACCCGCAGGCTCTTCGCGCCCCAGGTGATGGCGTACTGATTCACGTCGGCGGCGATGGCTTCCTGCGCGGCGCGCTTGATTTCGGCGGGCGCGGAGAAATCGGGAAACCCCTGCGCCAGATTGACAGCGTCATATTGCATCGCCTGCCGAGTCATCTCGCGAATCACAGACTCGGTAAAATGCTCAACCTTGTCGGAGAGAAAGTGCTTGGGATGGGGTGAAGCTTGGGTCATGGAAAGTAAGGCTAGCACAAGAAGAATTCATTTCACCACGGAGACACGGAGGCACGGAGGGAGGCAAATTCCGAGAGCTTTGCCACACGGGGGGCTTCCCTGTGTCTCCGTGGTAAAAGGCCCTCGTTCTTCGCGATATAACGAAGTGGTCTAACAAAGTGACCATAGTATGATAGAATGACCATAAGAGGGACATTATGCAGGAGATCGCCATCTCGGAATTCAAGGCCAAGTGTCTCGCCGTGCTGGAGCAGGTTCGCGCCACGAAAAAGCCGATTCGAATCACCCGGTTTGGCAAGCCAGTGGCGGAAGTCATACCGCCGACGGCGATAGAAGATCGTGCAGCCTGGATCGGATCGATGAAGGGCACCTTCGAAATTCTCGGCGACATCGTGTCTCCGGCGAACGACGAGGACGAGTGGGAGGTTCTGCGCGATTGAGACTGTTGCTTGATACACACATCTGGCTCTGGAATTTCCAAGAGCCGCGACGGTTGGGCCGGCGCGTCTTACGTTATCTCCAGGACAGAGAAAACGAACTCTGGCTTTCGCCGATGAGCACATGGGAAGCGTTGACCCTGAATTACAAAGGCAGAATTCACATTAAGGAAGATTTGAAAACGTGGTTGGCGCGAGCCACCGCCGGCACCCGCGAAGCTCCGCTCACCCACGAGATTGCCCTCGTAGCCCGGCAATTGCCCCTGCACCAGGACCCGGCCGATCGGATTCTAGCCGCCACCGCCGAGGTCTTAGACCTGACGCTGGTCACAGCTGACGAGCGATTGTTGGGATTGGGAACGATCCGCACCATGGCCAACCGCTGATCGCTCGCATAGGGATGGTCGCCATCGGCTGTCCGCTTGAGCGTGGCGTTGCGAACGACGCCATCCCGGCCTAAACTCTTCTGCATGGATCAGCGTGTAGCGTTGCTGATGTTCGTTGTGGCAGGCGCATTTCTGGCTGCTGACATCAACCCAGCTGCAGCCCAAGCGGTACAGCCTCCCGAGGCTCCGCAAACGGGAGCGATCCTGACCAAATTGTCGCCACCGATCTATCCAGCCTTGGCACGTCAAGCGAGAATCGAAGGCGACGTGGAGTTGAGGATTGGCGTCCGACTGGATGGAAGCGTTGAGTCGGCGGTGATAGAAAGTGGCCATCCCATGCTAGCACCAGCCGCATCGGAGAGTGCTCAGAAGTCGAAATTCGAATGTCGGGGATGCAGCGAGGCTGTCACCTCGTATGCGCTGAAATATAAGTTCCAGATTACTTCTCGCGGATATCCGAAGGACTGCGACTATGCTGAGAAGCAACCTCCTGCTGAGCTGGATCTTTCACGCCATCAGGTTACGGTTTCCGCTTGGGCGATGCAAATTTGCGATCCAGCCAGCCGAATCATTAAAGTCCGTTCTGCGAAATGCCTCTACTTGTGGAGATGTGGCACGCGCTAGGGAAACCCTACGCCCTCTGAATGCCGCCGAACCCCTCCAGCGCCTTGGCAATCTGCCCCGCCCACTGCGCTACCTCGTCGTCGCGCAGTGTGCGCTCGCTTGACTGGAGTTTGGCTCGCATCAGGATCGAGTAATTGCCTGCGCCAACTTTTTCGCCGCGAAAAATTTCTACCGGGACGAAACTGCGCAGCTCGGCGATGCCCAATCCGGTAACGCTCCGGTGAATTTTCTCGAACTCCACGCCGTCATCAAACACAAAGGAGAAGTCGCGCTCGACGGCAGGGAAGCGCGGCAGCGCTTCATAACGTACCTGGCGCAGATCGTGCTGGTAAAGCCGGTCGAGATAGATCTCGGCGACAAAAACATCCTGCCGCAGTTTGCGCGTCGCGGCTACATCCGGATGAATCTGGCCAAACTGGGCGACGGTAGCGCCATCCAGCACGGCGCGGGCCGAGCGTCCGGGATGGTAGTAATCGGCGCTTTTCTCATTAACGGCCTGCGCATCGTAATAGAGCGTCCAATGGCTGAAGGGCGCGAGCAGGCTTTCGATGTCTCCCTTCAGGTCGAAGAAAGACAGCGGACGCGCCGCCTGATGAACTCCCGCTTCCACGGCGCTGCCCGTCGCGCCGATCGAGATACGTTTCATTTCCAGCGCCTTCCCACCCGACGCCTCAAATACATTTCCCGCTTCGAACAGACGAACATTGTCGCTGCCGCGATTCAGGTTGTAAGCCAGCATGTTGAGCATGCTCGGAACCATCGACGTGCGCATCACCGAAGCCTCGTCGCTCAGCGGGTTCGCCAGGTCGAGCTCGGCAGCGCTCGAAAAGCGCCGGGCATCCTCTTTCGAAATGAAGGTCAGCGAAATGGTTTCGTTATAACCGAGCGCCAGCAGAGAAGAGCGCAGCCGCGCGTCTTTGTGCGCATCGGGCAACTCCCGAACCTCGCCGCTGTAGGGGGGAAGCGTGTTGGTGAACTTGTCGTAGCCGTGCAGGCGCGCGAGTTCTTCGATGATGTCGATCTCGCGCTCGATATCGAGGCGCCAGCTCGGGATGTGGACCAGGTAAGTGTCTTCGCTGCCCGGAAGCACGGTGAAGCCGAGACGAGTAAGAATGCGGCTGATTTCAAGCGTGCCGAGTTCTTCGCCGAGAATGCGCTGCACTTCCCGCAGGTCGAGCTCCACCGGAGCAAGATCAAGCTTGCGGGCGATCACGTCGATCACGTCGCCGATGAGCGTGCCGCCGCCGGACGCGAGAATGAGTTCGGCGACCCGGTTCGTCGAAACGACAGTCGATTCGAAATCCGCGCCGCGCTCAAATCGGTGTGAGGCGTCGGTGTGAATGCCGTGACGCTTCGACATCCGGCGCACGGTGACCGGGTCCCACCACGCGGACTCGATCAGGATATTCTTCGTGC
>DASVJK010000050.1:0-1505 GCA_036385955.1 Chthoniobacterales bacterium
GCAGGAGATCAAAAGCGTCTCGTCACATCGGATTAACAAAGAAACAGGGCACGTGGGACGCGTTTGGCAAGAGGAATCGTTTGACAGAGCTCTCCGACGAGAGGAGGGCTTGGACGCGAAAATTCAATATATGGTCAACAATCCAGTCCGAGCGGGACTGGTGCGCACTCCGATGGAGTACCGCTGGATCTGGATTGAAAGTACAGAGTCGTGCCGCACGGGGGGGCGCCCGTGCCTCCATCGCGATGGGCTGTATAATCATGGATTGCGCTCATGAAGAAGAACACACCAGCTCCCCGCCTAATCCGTTCCACCACCGTCCTCTGCGTACGCCGCAACGACAAGGTGGTCATGGCTGGCGACGGACAGGTCACGCTCGGTGAATCCGTCATCAAGCATGGAGCTAAGAAGATTCGCCGCCTCTATCAGGACAAGATTCTTGCCGGATTTGCCGGCTCGACCGCCGACGCTTTCACGCTGTTCAGCCGTTTCGAGGCCAAGCTGGAGCAGTATCACGGCAACATCGGCCGCTCGGCTGTCGAACTCGCGAAAGACTGGCGCACCGACAAATTTCTCCGCCATCTCGAAGCCCTGCTACTGGTTTCCGATAAGGAAACTACGTTCCTGCTGAGCGGCCAGGGAGATGTGATCGAGCCCGATACGGGCATTGCGGCGATCGGCTCCGGCGGCCCGTTTGCCCAGGCAGCGGCGCAGGCCCTGGCCGATCACACCCAGCTCTCGCCGCGCGAAATCGCCGAAGAAGCAATGAAGATTGCCGGCCGGATGTGCATCTATACCAATGACAGGATTACGATTGAGGAGCTCTAGCTGCTCGTCGTTCGCTGTTCGTCGTTCGCAACACCATTCGCGTCTTGGCGCGAATGGCGAATGGCGAGAAGCGAACGACGAAAAGCGAAACAAGCATTTATGGCAATTTATCTACCCGGAACCGCCGAAGAAGACCAAGTCACTCTCGACGAGCTGACGCCGCGCGAAATCGTCACCGAACTCGACAAGTTCGTTGTCGGTCAAAAAGACGCGAAGCGCGCCGTTGCCATCGCCCTGCGCAACCGCATGCGCCGCCAGAAGCTCGCGCCCGAAATGGCCGAAGAGGTCATCCCCAAGAACATCATCATGATCGGCCCCACCGGCGTGGGCAAAACCGAAATCGCCCGCCGTCTCGCCAAGCTGGCCAATTCGCCGTTCCTCAAGGTCGAAGCTTCCAAGTTCACGGAAGTCGGCTACGTTGGCCGCGATGTGGAATCCATGATCCGCGACCTGGTGGAGATCGCCATCGAAATGGTTCGCGAAGAAAAACTCGAAGACGTCTCCGATAAAGCGGAACTCAACGCTGAAGAGCGCCTGCTCGATATTCTCCTGCCCCCGATCTCGTCGCGCCCCTCGGATTCCAGTTCAAGCGGTGGCGTGGTCATCGACGCCAGCACCACCTTGACCGAATCCTCCAGCCGCACCCGCGAGAAACTGCGTCAGCAGTTGCGCGAAGG
>DASVJK010000051.1:0-4389 GCA_036385955.1 Chthoniobacterales bacterium
GACGTGACGATCGAAGCGGTGGAGTCTCTCTTCAACGACCGAAACAATCTCCGCGGCCTGGAAATGACTTACGAACCCAAGTACCTGCGCTTCTTTCAGGCCCGATTTAAGCCCTTGGAGTAATGAATGAACAATCCCCAACCTCACAGAACCATTATCGAGCCTTTCAAGATCAAGATGGTCGAGCCGCTTCCGATGCTCAGCCAAAGCGAGCGCGAGAGGATTCTTAAGGAGGCGGGCCATAACCTGTTCTTAGTTGCCGCCAAGCATGTCACCTTCGACTTCCTGACAGATAGCGGGACATCGGCCATGAGCGCCGCTCAGTGGGGCGCCATGATGATGGCAGACGAAAGCTACGCTGGATCTCAAAGCTTCGAGCGATTCGAAAAAGTCGTGAAAGGCCTGACCGGCTATCCCCATGTCATCCCGACTCACCAAGGACGGGCGGCCGAACGCCTCCTCTTTGGCGCATTGGTAAAACCCGGAATGACGGTCCCATCGAATAATCACTTCGACACGACCCGCGCCAACATCGAACAACTGGGCGCCGAGGCCGTTGATCTCGTCATCGCCGAAGGCAGGGATCCAGCAAATCCACATCCCTTCAAAGGCAATATCGATCTGAAGCGACTCGAAGAGTATTGTTCAGAATTCAAAGGCCGGATTCCGCTGGGCATGCTAACGATCACCAATAATACCGGCGGCGGACAGCCCGTTTCGCTCGAGAATCTTCGGGGTGCGGCTGCCATCTACAGAAAATACGGGATTCCCTTTATCTTGGACGTCTGTCGATTTGCTGAAAACAGCTACTTCATCAAACTACGCGAGACCGGACAGAACCAGCGAGACGTCCGTGAGATCGCTCTAGAAACATTTTCACTCGCTGATGGCTGCATGATGAGCGCCAAAAAAGACGGCCTCTCGAATATCGGGGGCTTTATTGCGCTCAAGGCCGACTCGTGGCTCCATACTTTGCGAAGCGCGCTGATTTTGACTGAGGGCTTCCCGACGTATGGCGGCCTTGCGGCTCGGGATCTTGAAGCCATTGCTGTCGGGCTCGAAGAGGTTCTCGATGAGCGGTATTTGTCTTACCGGATCGCGGTGAGTCAGTACATGGGTCAGGGCCTGAACAAGATCGGTATTCCCACTGTTCAACCGCCGGGCGGACACGCTGTTTACATCGATGCCAAGACTTTGCTCCCTCAAATTCCGTCTGAAAGATTTCCCGGACAAGCCTTGGTTTGCGAAATGTACCGTTCTGAGGGAATCCGAGCCTGCGAAGTCGGTTCCGTGATGTTTGGAAAAAACTCCGCCATGGAACTCGTGCGTTTAGCCTTTCCGCGCCGGGTCTACACTCAAAGTCATTTTGATTACGTTCTTGAGGGATTCGAAGGAATCGCCCGAAGAAAAAATGAACTCAAGGGCTTCAAGATGGTCTTTGAACCCCCCTTTTTGAGACACTTCACGGCACGATTTGAGCAGGTGCCCTAATGGCATGGGGCGACTTTTCATCTGTCTCTAGCTTGCGCCGGAATTTCTTCTGAAAAAGACATAGTCATCCCGCTGTAAAGAGCGAATCAGTTGTTGTTTCATATTCACATTTCTACAAGACGCGAACGGCTGCGACTAAGCAAAGGTAACGCGACTGTTACTTTCCTGGCGCGTGATCGACACGACGCGGGCAGGAAAATTCGAATCGAAACGCGCCTCCAGAATTCGTTAGGCCGCACCGGGCGGCGATCTCAGACCGGGGACGGAATTGCGTCTGATCGTTGCGAGATGGAAATTCGTTGCCGCGGCAGACGCAGGCGAAACTCCGTCCACTCGCTGTCGGAGCGAACCAACTTCAATGCACCACCGTGAGCTTTGGCCAACTCGCCTGCAATGCTCAGCCCGAGACCTTGACCCGGGATGCGGCCATCGGATCGCGCCCGATAAAAGCGCTCGAAAATATGAGGTGCGCGTTCGGGAGGAATCGGTTCGCCGTTGTTCCCTACCGTCACCTCAGCTTCGCCGTTCGCGGCGCACGCATAAATGCAGATGCAACCTCGCGGCTCATTATATTTGATCGCATTTTCGACCAGATTTTGCATAATCAGCGCAACCGCGCGCCGGTCCGCCACAACCGGCAAGTGTTGTGGTAGCTCGGCCTCGACAGTCAATCCACGCGGTTCGGCCAGTGTGCGCAGGTCGTCGCAGACGCCCTCCAGGAGTTCGCTTAGATCAAATTCCTCCAGCTGCAAATCGACGCGCCCGGCGTCGGCGCGGGCGAGCAGGAGAAGATTCGATGCGATCGAAGTGAGGTTGTGAACTTGATGGAGCAGCGCCCCCGCGCGCATCTGCTGTTTTTCTGGCGTGTCGGGGTCGGTCAGGATTTCCTCGATGCCCGCGCGCAGCACGGAGAGCGGTGTTTTCAGGTGATGCGATGCGTCGGCCGAGAAGCGAACCGATTGCTCGAAACTTCGTTGCAACCTCTCGAACGTCGCATTCAGAACTCCGATTAGTCCTGCGATTTCATCCGCCGCGGGCGGCACGGGCAGACGTTGATCGAGATTCTGCGCCGTGATGCGAGAGGCGGCTTGACGGATGGCCTCGACCGGCGCGATTGCCTGGCCGGCGACCCATCTGCCGCCCAGCGAAATCACAATGAGAATGGTCGGTATCGCCGCCACCATTCCGAGCAGGATGTCCCGACCGATCTGATTGATCTCTTTCATGTCGGCGCCGACGTGCAGGGTGAGACCGGCCCTATGGAAGGTTCCCATCCGGACCCACCGTCCATCGAGCATGCGGGTATGAAATTTCTCAATGCCATCGTCCAGCACCCGTTCGCGGACATTAGGCGACAGATAAAGCAGCTCGCCTTCGGCTCGGTGTATCTCCACCAGCCGTCCACGCAAGGCCAGGGGCACAAATATTTCCTTTATGGCAAGACTGTTATTCTCCCAGCCGCCTTGGAAATTTTCGATATCCCGAAACAATTCTTTCGCATCCAACGTCAGCCGCTGGTCAAAGGCTGCGATCTCCGCATGGCGCATCACCGTCCAGGTAGTTGCGGCGCCCGCCAGCGTTGCCAATACCGCGAGGGCGGCCGCGTAAAAGGCGAGCTTCCAGCGCAAGGGCCAGCGTTTCATGCCGAATCCCGGATCGTGTAACCCACATGCCGCACCGTGTGAACCAACGGGGGAGATCCGATTTTTTTTCGTAAACGCCCCACGAAAACCTCGACGAGTTTCGTATCGTATTCATGCTCGCGCTCCCAGACGCGCTCACACAATTCGGTGCGGGTAAAGACACGGCCCGGCTCGCGCATGAGAACTTTTAGCAATGTCAATTCTCGCGTGGAAAGCTCAAGGTAACGTTGGCCGCGGTGCACTTCATGACTGATCAGATGCATCGTTAGGTCGCCCACCCGGAGAATGGCCTCGGGCTCCTCCGGGTAGCGGCGTCCGAGGGCGCGCACCCGCGCCAGCAGTTCCTGCATAGCAAACGGTTTCGCGAGATAATCATCCGCTCCGAGCTGTAAACCGGTAACACGATCGCTCAACTCGCCGCGCGCGGTCAGGATCAGCACGCGGTGCGACATGTGTTTGGCGCGCAATCTTCGCAGAACTTCGAATCCATCCATGCCTGGCAACCCCACGTCGAGGACGAGGAGATCGAAAGATCCGCCCTCGATTTCACCCAGGGCCATCTCTCCGTCGTGAATCACAATGGGATCATGGCCGGCTCCGGTCAGCGCGGACGCAATATGCCGTGAGAGCGGGATTTCATCTTCGATGACAAGGATGTGCATGGTGGCAGAACGAGAAGATTGGTTCCTGGAACCTAATGTGGATTCCGTATGAATCACGCTGGCGGGCAGCAAACGAATATCCCTTCGAAACGATGCAGTAAAGGAAACACCATTCTCGAGCAGGTGCCCCCCCGAGTCATACAAATCGAGCGTCGTATCGCTCACGGCGGCAATAGCGCGATGATCAGAGGCTTCGTCGGCGGGGACGATTGCCGAGACCTCGTTAGCATCACCGGGCGAGTTTTCCTCGTCACTTCCATGATCTCCCTTCACAGGTCAGAATCCTTTCCGCGAAGAAAGCGCTGCATTCCGGCGTCCAGAATTTCGTCCGCCGCCACAAACACGCTTGGAACCCGCGTCAGGGCACGCGGTGGAATTTGACCGATTCCTTCACGGGCCGGGAGCCAGCGGGATCCAGTGCATAGAGGTAGCATTGGGCTTCGTACTCTGCCGTGTAGGGGCCGGCCGTGCCGAAGTATAAGGTCGTTCCGGTTGGGTCGTAGGCCATCAGGTTGTAGCAGACGATCGTCATCCCATATTCGACCGGCAATTCTTGCGACCATTGCAGATTGGCATCCTTGTCGTACCCCTGA
>DASVJK010000052.1:0-22601 GCA_036385955.1 Chthoniobacterales bacterium
ACTTCCTTTTCCGCAGCAAACTACCGATGGCGGAAGACGATCAGCTCGGCAAGGCGCGAGAATTTTGGAAACTAATCGAACAGGGCGAGCGCGCGGAGAAGAAGGCCTGATCGCTGCGCTCGACGCAGACGAAGAACTGCGACGGCGCGAGTTTCCGATTTGCGCGCGGAAAATCTATTGCGCCCACGCCGCGGATGCACCGTTGCCGCGACGCGTGGCGGACGCGATGCGCGACTCGATCGAACGCGCCTCGACCGATGCACGACAGTACGATCTGGAACTGGCGCATATCGCGGAAGCGCGGAAAGCAGTGGCGCGATTCATCGGCGCGCAATTGGATGAGATTTCGTTCACAGGGCCCACTTCGAGCGGACTGAACGCAATCGCGAACGGTCTCGATTGGGCTGACGGTGACGAAGTCGTCTGCTATCTGGATGATTACCCGGCGAATGTTTATCCCTGGCTTGCTCTCGAACGGCACGGCGTAAAGGCCGTCCTGCTCGAGACGGCGCGCATCGGTGAAATCACGCCGGGAATTGTCGAGCAGGCTCTGACTGAGCGGACAAAACTCGTGGCGCTGGCGAGTGCAAATTTCTGCAGCGGGTATCGAATCGATCTGGAAGCGATCGGCGCGCTTTGCGCAGAGCGCGGCGTTTTGTTGTCGGTCGATGCGATTCAGACTCTCGGCGCGTTTCCGATCGCGTTGGATCGAATCGATTTTCTTAGCGCCGGAGCCCAGAAATGGATGCTTGGTCCATCAGGCGCGGGAATCTTGTACGTGAAGAATAGCCGACGCGATTTGTTGCGTCCGGCGACGATCGGCGGCTGGAATGTGCAATCCCGCAATTTCATTGCGCAACGGGAGATCAAGTACGCCCCGGGCGGCCAGAAATTCGAGCCGGGCGCTTACACTCACAGCGCCATCGCCGGATTGGGGGCCGCGATCGAGCTTCTTCTGGAAGTTGGATCGGCGCGGATTGCCGAGCGGATTCTCTCACTGACGCAGGCGCTCAAGCTGCAAATCGCGTCGGCTGGTTTTGAGTTCCTGAGCCCGGACGAAGAAAACAATCGCTCCAGCATTTTGACTTTTCGCCATCCGAGAATTCCGACGGATCGCTTTTTCGAGGTGCTCTTGAAAAATGACGCCGTGGTGTCGCTGCGCTTCGATCGAGACGATCGCAGCTGGCTGCGCGTCAGCCCGCATTTTTATAATACCTTCGACGAAATCGCAAAGGTGGCGGATGTGCTGCGAAAAGAGCTGTAGAGGCGCTCGCCTCTACACTACTTCATCAGCAGCACGGAACGGCTGCGTTTGATTTCGCGTGTGATCTTGCGGTGCATGTGCGCGGGCATGCCTGTAACGCGCCGGGGCAAAATCTTCCCGCTCTCAGTAACAAATTTCTTCAGCAGATCGGGGTTCTTGTAGTCGATCGCTTCCGTGGCGATATCGATGCGGCGCCGCGGCATCGTGCGGTTGGCGCGGCGGAAAGCGGAACGGCGTTTGGCGGTCTTTGGTTGCATGGCTGATTACCTCGTTTCGCGATGAAGGGTATGCCGCTTCAGGAAAGGATTGTATTTCTTTTTTTCGAGCCGATTTGGCGTGCGCGGGCTCTTCTTATTGCGGGTGCTCATGTAGCGCGAGACCGGTGCGCCGAGCGCCTTCGCTTCCGTGCATTCCAGAGTAATGATTTCCTGCGCCATAAACTAGTCCTTGCTGTCGTCCGCTTTCGCCTCTTCTTCTTCGCCTTCGGCGCCCTCCTCATCGGTCAAACCGAAGAGCGATGTGACCGATTGCCGCACGCGAGACGCTTTGTTTTGCTTCTCGAGCTTTGATTGGCATTCCACTGTGAAACGCGCGAACGGGATCGCCTCGAGCCGCGCATGCGAGATTGATTTCCCCGACATTTCGCAGGTTCCGTACGTCCCGAGCTCGATGCGTTTCAGCGCTTGGTCGATTTCGTAAAGCGCGTCCTGTTCCTGGGAAAGAAGGCTGAGCGCGAAGTCGCGATCATAGGCATCGCTTCCGGCATCGGCCTGGTGCATCCCAAAGGCGGAAGCCTCGCTTCCCTCCGCGCGGGAGCGGAGATTGTCTTTCGCGACTCCAGCCATCGAGTCGACCATCGCATCGCGCAGTTGGAGCAACTTGTCTTTCTGGGAGCGGGTGAACGGATCGAGCCTTCTCGCTCTGTTGTTCTTGCCGGGCAAAATCGGCGCCTTCCCACCGCGCGTGTTGAAGTTTTTTCGTGCCCCGTTTGCTTTGGAAGGTTTCTCAGCCCGCACCGGCGTTTTCCTGGCGGCAGGCCGAGCCTTTTTGACAGCGGTTGTGGCCTTTTTCAGCGCTTGCTTTTTAGGCGCGCGGGCAACTTTTTTAGCCGGCTTGGCGGATTTCACGCTTGCCGTCGACGCTTTGGGACGCGCGGCTTTTTTCTTGTGCGCTTTTGGTTTGGCAGGCTTTTTTGAAGCCTTCTTTTTTGGGGACCTGGCCATAATTTCGGTGTCGCCCTTGGTTAGCCGGGCGCGAGCGGAGGCTTAATTAAGGGCATTTGCCCGGTGGCGCAAGGAGATTCACCCGCGAAAAACGAGCAAATCGTGGGCTCCTCGCCCGGGCCCTTTTACGAGCTTGCGCTGGAGTAGTGGCGGAGTGCAAAACGCCAGAAGATCCGTGAGAGGCAAAACGCAATCGATCCGGCGAGGACGAGGTGAAACATCAACCATCCCGGGTGCCCGAGCGGTTTGATGAGCAGGCGCGCCGGAATATTAGCGACGATCACCACGGGGATGATCCATCCGAAAATGAAAAGGAAGACTCGTGGGAAAATGACGTCCGGATAACGCGCGATGTGAAGAAAATTAAAATAGCCGTAGACCAGTCCCTGAGCGCGGACGATCCAAAAGCTGACCGCGGCCAGAGTGAGCATGATCGAATAATGCACCGCCACGCCGAAGCCGAGCGCGATGAGGTAAAGCAAAATCGCGCCGACACCCGGCGTGACGTGAAGTTGGGAAAGCGCGACGATTACGACCACGCCGCCGAGAAAGGCATTGAGCACGCTGTCGAGACCGAACTGTTTCGTGGAGACGGCAAATTGACTGTCGATCGGCAGGACCAGCAAGGAGTCCAGTTTTCCCGTTCGAACCAGCTCCGGGATATTCGAAACATTCACGAAAAAGAAGGCCTGGAATAATTGCGCGATCATTTGATGCGTGCCGAGGAGCAGGACGACTTCCCACTTCGACCAGTCGCCAATTTGGTCCACTTGACCGAAGATGATGCTGAAGAAGACGATCTGGCCGCAAAACCAGAGCACTTCCACGATCATCCAGAGGATAAAATTCGCTTTGAAGCTCAGCTCGCGAATAAGCGAGTTGCGCAGCATGATCCCCCAAATTTCAAAATAGCGGCGCATGCGTGGATGCTCTCTGACGAAGGGTGCGATTAGTCAACTCCGCCGTCGGTCTGGTCCAACGGCAAGCGTCTCTCAGCGCAACTTCGACGCGCTGCTGCGGTTGTATTAACTTCAACACCGGTCATCGTGGTGCAAACAAAAATGTTAAAAAGACCTCTCCCGCTTATCATTGGCATCGTCGTGGTGATTCTCGCCGGGCTGCTGTTTAGCAGATGCCGGAGCGGCTCTGGACAGAGTTTCCAAACCGTTGCGGTCACTCGCGGGCCGATTACACAAGCGGTCACGGCGACCGGGACGTTGAATCCAGTGCAGAACGTCCAGGTGGGAAGTCAGGTCTCGGGAAACATCCAGAAGCTCTTCGCCGATTTTAATTCGATCGTGAAAGCGGGCCAGGTGATCGCGCAGATCGATCCCGTGGTCTTTCAGGCGAATGTCAATCAAGCCGAGGGCGAGCTGGACAATGCGCGCGCGGCGCTCGATCTCGCGCGCCTGAATGCGGCGCGCACCCAGGCGCTCGTCGCGAAACAGAATTCTGCGCAGTCGGATCTCGATCAGGTGATGGCCGCGCTGCACCAAGCTGAGGCGAACGTGAAGATCAAGGAAGGGGCGCTGGAAAAAACGAAGGCCGATCTGGATCATTGCACCATCACTTCACCGATCGATGGCATGGTCATTTCGCGAAACGTGGATGTCGGGCAGACCGTGGCGGCAAGCCTGCAGGCGCCGGTGATTTTCACGATCGCCAATGATCTGGCGAAGATGCAGATCGACGCAAACGTAGCTGAAGCGGATGTCGGCGGCGTGGCGGTCGATCAGGACGTGGATTTCACAGTCGACGCTTTCCCGTCGCAAACCTTCCATGGGAAGGTTGTCCAGGTGCGCAATGCGCCGATCACGGTGCAAAACGTGGTGACGTACGACACCGTCATCGGCGTCACCAATCCGGATTTGAAATTGAAACCGGGGATGACCGCGAATGTTTCCATCGTCTCCGCGCACCGGGACGATGCGTTGAAGGTTGCGAACAGCGCCCTCCGTTTCCGCATGCCCGATGAAAGCCCTACGCCTGCGGCGAAGCGTGATCCATCCGCCAGTGGCGGCCGGCAGCCTGGCGGCAAGCCGCCCGCTCGCGCCGAGCGCCGGATTGAGCGCAGCGTTTACGTTTTACCACCGAACGCGTCGAAGCCGGCGAGAGTGACGATCAAGACGGGAATCAGCGACGGGGTTGCAACCGAAATCGTAGAAGGGTTGAAGGAGGGCGACCGCGTGGTTACCGGAGTAACGGAAAACAGCGGAGCTACTGCGACGCCCGCAACCAATCCGTTTGGTAGCGGTCCGCGGCGCCCTTAATCGGTTCGAACAATATTTTTCATTCATGGTTGATTCTTCTGCAACCGTCGCGGTTCGCCTCGAGGACGTTGAAAAAACGTATCGAACCGGCGAAGTCGACGTCCATGCAGTGCGCGGCGTTTCACTGGAAATCGCTCGCGGCGAATTCGTCGCCTTAATGGGATCCAGCGGCTCAGGCAAATCCACGTTGATGAACATTCTTGGGTGTCTTGATCGGCCGACAACCGGCCGTTATTTCCTGAATGGTGAGGACGTTTCCTCCTTGAGCCGCGATCAATTGGCTGATGTCCGCAACCGCAAGCTCGGATTTGTATTTCAAAGTTTCAATCTGCTCGCGCGTACTTCGGCGCTGGAAAATGTCGAGTTGCCTTTGCTTTACGGCTCAGAGCGGCTGAGCAACACGCAGTTGCGCGATAAAGCTGAGCGCGTGCTCGAAGCGGTCGGTCTTCAAGGCCGCGGCGACCACCATCCGAGTCAACTTTCCGGCGGCCAGCAACAGCGCGTCGCCGTCGCCCGCGCCTTGATCAACGATCCTGAAGTCCTGCTGGCCGACGAGCCAACCGGCAATCTGGACAGTCGCACCAGCGTGGAGCTGATGGGCATCTTTCAAGATCTCAATGAGAAAGGGATCACCATCATCATGGTCACGCACGAGCTTGATATCTCGTCCTACGCCCGGCGCAACGTCGTGATGCGCGACGGGCGGATTGTCAGTGATCGTGCCGTTACGCAACGATTGGATGCTGCGTTGGAGTTGGAAAAACTGAACGAGCTTCCGCAAGAGGTGGTGGAGCCCACAGTCCAGACATGAGAGTTGGATCGACCTTCAAAATCGCATTACGCGCACTTCGACGTAACAAGTTGCGTTCTGCTTTGACGGCGCTCGGAATCATCATCGGTGTCGGCGCGGTCATTGCGATGGTGAGCATTGGCAACGGAGCGAAGGCGCAGGTGGAAGCGCAAATTGCGGGCCTCGGCGAAAACGTTATTTTAATTTTCTCCGGCAGCACGACCTCGAGCGGTATCCGGACGGGTTGGGGCGGCGCGGGCACGCTCAAAATTGAAGACGCGGAAGCCATTCGTCGCGAAGTGCCCTCGGTGACATTGGTGAGCGAAGAAGTCGTTTCGACTTCGCAGGTTGCGGCGGGAAACCAGAACTGGTTTACGAGGATCTACGGCGAGTCCGCCGATTATTTCGACCTGCGGCGCTGGGCTCTCGCCGATGGGGTTCCTTTTACCGATCAGGACGTGCGAAGCGCGAACAAAGTCTGTGTGATCGGCCGAACCACGGCCACGCAGATTTTCGGGAGCGAAGACGTCGTCGGGCAGGTTTTGCGAGTGAAGAACGTCCCCTTCCAGATCACGGGCGTTCTCACGCCAAAAGGGTTGAGCACCCAGGGCACAGACCAGGACGACATTGTCATTATGCCTTTCACCAGCGCGATGAAGCGGGTGCTCGGCGGAGGAACGACGCTGCGGAATATCAACGCTCAGGTCGCCAGTTCACACGACCTCGCGCCCGCGCAGCAACAAATCATCGAGCTGCTCCGGCAGCGTCATAACATTCGCGGAGGGCGCGACGACGATTTCACGGTTCG
Organism: Chthoniobacterales bacterium; assembly: GCA_036385955.1. Lineage (GTDB taxonomy): Bacteria > Verrucomicrobiota > Verrucomicrobiia > Chthoniobacterales > UBA10450 > AV80. The sequence continues at coordinate 6,356 of DASVJK010000052.1, forward strand.
TACCCAGGAAGAAATCGCCGCAGCGGCCACGGCCACGACCGACGTGATGACGGGACTCCTGGCTGCGATTGCCTTCGTGTCGCTCGTCGTCGGCGGCATCGGAATAATGAATATCATGCTCGTGAGTGTGACCGAGAGAACGCGCGAGATCGGCACGCGCATGGCGGTCGGCGCTCACAGTCGCGATATCCTCACCCAGTTCCTGATCGAGGCCATCCTGCTCAGCGTAGTCGGCGGAATCATCGGCATCGTCACGGGAATCGCAGTGGCGAAGATCATTGCGGCGGTGAAAAACTGGCCAGCGCTCATTTCGCCCGCTTCCATCATCTTCGCATTTCTCATCAGCTCCGCCGTCGGGGTGTTCTTTGGATTTTATCCGGCGCGCAAAGCCGCTCGGCTCGATCCGATCGAGGCGTTGCGTTACGAGTGAATCGGTCGCGGAGAATTCCGCGTCACGATTTGGGATTTCGGATGCGCTTTGATGGCACCCACTCGTCCCATTTGGATTCGTAATCGGTGTAATGGATGAGGTGCGTGCCGCCCTTCACTTCCATGATCGTCGCTGAATACCACTTCTTCTTCCAGCGCACCTCCACCGGCGTCCCGATGGCATATTGGATTGGCTTGATCGGCCTTAAATTGTCGGGCGCCACCCACACATCTTCATCATTCTCGTAGCCGATGAAGTGGATCTTGAACCTCTCGTCCCGAGCTTCGACGATCCGGCCGGCATACCAGCCGCCGCCAGCGTCTTTCGCCTGTGCTCGTTCGCCGATTTTCGGATGAGCCAGCGGCTCGGCGTGCGACAAAACCATTTCCGGCTCGAACCCTTCCGTGGTGGCGAAAGTCGAGAGCTGTTCCTCCGCGAGACTCATGTCCGCGTTAAGGTGAGCGGCGAACTCCGCCAGCGTGACAGAGCCGTCGTGATTGAGATCGACGTAGGCAACTCCGCGCAGGCTGTCGAGGAGTGCATCCGAGAAAGTCCAGTGCTCGGTCGAAGACTCACTGGCGGACGACGACGTGACGCACGCGTACGCGGGGCGGCCTTTCTGTTTCGTCAGCGCGAGCGCGGCCTGGCCGGAGTAGCAGCAGTCGAGCAACCAGAGCACGCGCGCGCATCTGCTCTCGGACTTGATTTTCTCGGGGATCGAATTGATGGACCAGCCCGACACGCCCTCGTCGCCGGCATCGTAGGAAGCGAGGTAAACATCGTTGCCGTTTTCCGACTTGGACCCGTGACCGCAGTAATAGACGATCAACAGATCGTCGGATCGCAGCTTCTTCAGCTCGACCGCGAACGCACTGTCGATTTGCTTCTGCGTGGCCTGTTTGTCCTGAAGATAGACGATCTGTCTTTCCGGAACTCTGCTTTGCTTGAAGAAATCGACGAGGGCGGCATCCCGGCGGTTCTTGACCGGGAAGGAACCGAACATGTCGCGGTGCTTCCAATTCAACGCACCGACTACGAAGACCCAGGTCTTTTCTGGTTGCCAGCCGAGGTCTTTGGCCGACACCGAGCTCGGAGTGAGAAGCTGAAGCACCAGTAGAATGAATGGGCAGAGCGCCAGCGGTATTTTCATTCGAGAACGCATCGGCGAGATTTGTAGCGAAAATCCAAATGGGTGCGAGCGCGGAAGTATTGTTCGATGCACGAGAATGTCCGCTCGCTCGCCGGTGGATTGCGCGTCTGGAAAGAAGCCGGGCTGCCGACTGCGAAGGAGTGAACCGCGCGTCCATAAGTCCTCAGACACACAAGACCCGCCCTGAGGCCTTGCGTCTTCTGGCTTGCGTGACGTTCGAGTTATCGATAGGTCCCTCGCCGTCTTTGCGGCTCGGAATGACAAAGCGCTTCGCTCCTGACCTCAACCGCCGACCGCTTGATAATGTCCCAGGCCACGCTTCCACATGAAGTTTGCGGTTGCCCAGGTGAGCAAGAGCCAGCCTGTTTGAATCGCGAGGGCCTGTGCCATTTCCGCTCCGCGCAGGCGTTCCATGAAAATCGCGATGGGGCAAAAGAGTTCGTAATAGAATGGCAGCCATTGCATGACCGCTTGTATGCCAGCCGGCATGATGTCCACGGGGAACATTTGGCCTCCGAGGAAATATTCGAACGAGTAAACAATGAAGACGATCGTGGTAATCTCGAGAATCCAGAACGCCATCATCGCCAGGCTGTAGGTAATGAAGAATTGCATCAGCGCCGCCATCACCAGCGACAGGAAGGCGCAAATGTAGGTCATCACGTTCGAGGGGAGGGCGAGGTAATCGCGGAAATAAAAAAGAATGACGATGATGGGTGGGATCGTGACTGCGGTGAAAACCAACCGGCCGCTGAGAAAAATGCTGAAGCGGTAGCCGAGGTAATTGACCGGCTTGGTCAGGAAAGAATTGATCTGGCCTTCTCGGATATCGGCCGCGATTTGCCAGTCGTCTTCCGTCGGTGTGACGAGGTTTGAAACGACGATCGTAAGCAAATAATAATAGATCATCGAACCATAGGTGTAGCCGTGCATGCCGCCGCCGGGTTCGCGGAAAATGGCGCGCCAGAGGAAGACGGTTCCCGCGAGTGGAATCAAACCGAAGACGGCGCGCAGGAAATAATTCCAGCGGTAAACGAACGTGTTTTGCAGCCCTAGATTGAAGACGGTGAGGTATTTTCTCACTCAGCGGGTTCCTCTTCGACGATCTTCCGAAGGGCGCGATCATGAAAATAGGGAAGGAGCAGGAGCGCGCAAACGGCCCCGATGAGCGCGAAGAGCATGTCTTCTTGGGTGTCCCAAACGTCACCCTGGCTCCCGATAAAATCGTTTGAGGCGCTTCTGCCGATGATTGCCATCCACCACTCGACCAATTCGTAGAACGCGCTAATCGCCAGACAGACGGAGACGACCAAAAACGGAATCCATTTTTTCCGATTCACGATGTTGATGCGAATGAACACCTCGCGCGCGATCATCGCCGGCACGAATCCCTGCATGAAATGGCCGAGCCGATCGTAGTGATTGCGGTGCCAGCCGAAGATCGGGCGGAGCCAATCGAAAGCCGGGACGCGCGCGTAGGTGTAGTGCCCGCCTACGCAAAGGACGCAGATGTGGAGAGCGATCAGCGCGTAACACAGGGTCGTAAATTGGAACCGGCGATAAGTCGCGAGCAGGATGATGATCCCGGCGAGGCCAGGCGCGATCTCCAGCCACCATGTAAAACGATCGTGCGGCCGCCAACCCGACCAGCAGAAGATGATCGCGACGCTGAACAGGAGCGCGAGATGGGAGGTGCGCGCGCTTTTCATGCGGGCATTACCGAAGTGTGTTGCGCGAGTTCAACCGCAAGGTTAATCGCGGCGATCATGCTATCGGCATGGGCAACGCCCTTGCCGGCAATCTCGAAGGCGGTCCCGTGGTCCGGACTCGTCCGCGCAAACGGGAGACCCAGTGTCACATTCACGCCCTCATGGAAGGCATGCAGCTTCAATGGAATCAGCCCTTGATCGTGATACATGCAGAGCACTCCATCCCAATCCCCGTTGGCGGCGTGGTGGAAGAGTGTATCAGGTGAAAACGGCCCGGAAACGATGGCGCCTGGCCCGCAAGTGTCTTGCAGTTCCGCGACTGCTGGCGCGATTGTTTCGATTTCTTCCGGCCCGAGCTCACCGGATTCGCCTGCATGCGGATTCAATCCTGCGACAGCGATCCGCGGCTTGGGGATCCGCCGGCGACGGAGAAAATCTTCGAGCAGCAAGCCGACCCGGACTATCTCGCCCTGATTCAGTGCGGCAGCAACCTCACGGAGCGGCAGGTGTGCCGTGACAAGCGCCACGGTCAGTTTTCCGCCCGTGAGCAGCATTGCGAAATTCTTCACGTTGCAACGGTCGGCAAAGAACTCGGTCTGCCCCGGAAACCGGAAACCGATCTCGTACATCCGCGCCTTATGGATCGGCCCTGTCACAACGGCCTGAATTTCACCGCGGAGCGCGAGAGCGGCGCTTTCTTCCAAGGCGTCGAGTGCAGCGCGAGCCGTCTCCTGCGTCGGTTGGCCTAACGAGCAAACAACTGGCCTCCCGATAACTGAATATTCCGCGGTCTCAGGCAACCGGCCGGAAGCAAGCGCGGCCTGCACGATCTCGGGACCAATGCCGGCGAGATCGCCAAGTGTAATGCCGATGCGACACCGCATCGCGCACTGTCCTCAACTGCGCGGTGACTCGCAAGGTGGATCGAACGCTCGGTCGCTCGAGGGCAAATAATGTCGCTGCGCAGTCGCGCTGACTAAACATCACGCGAGAAACCGCGTGATCCACCAAACACCGGCCACTAAAACGTGTGGATGTAAGCCTTCTGCCGGAGGCCCGCGAGCCAGAGTTCCTGCTGCCGCTGCGATTCTTCCTGCATCAACTTCTTTTCAATCTCGGGCCGGAGCTTGGCGAACGACGGCGTATCGCCGCCGCGCTTTTCGTCGACCTTGAGGATGTAATAATTGGGTCCCAGTTCGATGACGTGGCTGACTCTGCCCGCCGGGAGATTGAAAGCGACTTTTTCGAGAGGCGCCGCCAGCGTCTTGCGCTCGATCCATCCCCAATCGCCGCCGAGATCGCGCGTGCTGTCTTCCGAGTACATTTGCGCCATGCGATCGAAGGGTGCGCCATCAGCCAGCTTGCCGAGGATTTCCTCCGCGATTGCTTTCTGCGCCGCTGCCTTTCCTTCGGCTGCGCGGGTCGGGATCATGATCATGCGCAGCTTGACCTGCTCCTTGGCCGTGAATTCCGCCCGGTGTTTCGCGTAGTATTCGGCGATTCTCGCTGGCGGAATAACCGTGGCCAGTTTCACGTTCTTGCTGCGCATCGCCTGGACGATGATGCTCTCCTGCTCGTGTTTCTTGAATTCGGTCAGCGAATAATTCTGCGCTTGCAGTGTCTTGATGAAGGTCTGGCGATCGCCACCAAAACTGTCCCGGATGATATCGTTGACTCGCTGGTCGACGAAGTACTCCGGAAGTTCGAACTTTTCCTTCTTAAATGACTGCACAATCAGCTGGCGATCGATCAAATCCTTGAGCGCGGCTTCCCGGGCTGCCTTGATCTGTTTCGCCAGCTCCTCCCCCTTGAACTGCGACTGCAATAATCTCTCGCGCGGCCCCACGAGCATGTGGACTTGCGAGTAGGTGATGACATCGGTGTTCACGATTGCCGCGATGCCGTCAACGACCTGGCTCTCCGCTGCGAGTGCACCGTGGCAGAGCGGCGAAAGCAGAAGGGTAAACACTACCAGCGCAGCAATAAATAACGGGCGGATCATGGGCTCTATATTTTTTTGATTAGTTCCAAGACTCCGACGAGTTGGCGGTCGATTCCATCAGTACTAATGCGAGGGAATTTGCCCCCCACAAGCATAAAATCGCCGCGCCGGGTGAGCATTAATTTTCCTTCGCGCACCTCGACTCGAGTGACGCCGGCCTTGGCCGCAGCGAGCTTGATTTCGGTCAGAACGAGCAAATTGTCAACTGCCGGCGGAAACATGCCGAAGCGGTCGCGCCAATCTTTGCGTAGGCGGTCCCACTGTTCGCGGGTCGTGATTTCCGCGAGATGCCGGTAGGCCTGAATGCGGAGCACGGGGTCGGCAACATAATTTGTTGGAATAAATGCCGGCACGCGCGCCTCGGGCCCCAGCTGCGCGAACTCGGGCTCATTCGTCGCGACAAAATCAAGCCGCACCTCCACGTCCAGACGCGCCCTCGATTTCTCTCCCTTTAATTGGGCGACCGCCTGCTTGAGGAGCTGGCAATAGAGATCAAACCCTACAGCCATGATGTGGCCACTCTGCGCAGTGCCGAGAATGCTTCCGGCGCCGCGGATTTCCAGATCGCGCATCGCGATGCGGAAACCGGCGCCTAACGAGCTGTATTGTTTGATGGCGTTGATGCGTTTGCGCGCGGCCCCCACCGTCATCAGCTCGCGCGGAAGAAGCAGGTAGGCGTAAGCTTTGTGCTCGGCCCGGCCCACGCGGCCGCGCAACTGATAGAGATCGGCAAGTCCGAACCGGTCCGCGCGGTCGATGATGATGGTATTCGCGTTCGGAATATCCAGGCCGCTCTCGATAATCGTCGTGCAGACGAGCACGTCGATTTTGCCGGCAACGAAGCGCGCCATGACGGATTCCAGTTCATCCGCGTCCATCTGCCCATGGCCAAACTCGACGCGCGCCTGCGGACAAAGCTCGGCGATCCGATCGCGCATCCTCTCGATCGATTGCACCCGATTGTGCAAGAAATAAACCTGACCCTGCCGCTCGATTTCGCGATTGATGGCATCGCGAATGATTCGCTCATCGTATCCGCAAACGACGGTCTCGACTGGAAGACGATTTAGCGGCGGCGTCTCGATCGTGGACATGTCTTTCACGCCCACGAGGGAAAGATAGAGCGTGCGCGGGATGGGCGTCGCCGAGAGAGTGAGGACATCCACGAGCTTGAAGAGTTCTTTAAACTTCTCTTTGTGCAGGACGCCGAAGCGCTGCTCTTCGTCGATCACGACAAGACCAATGTCCTTGAAAATGACGTCGCCGGAAATAAGCCGATGGGTGCCGATGACGATGTCGACGCCGCCTTCGCGAAGAAGCTGCAAGACTTTGCGCTGTTCGGCATGTGACCGGAAACGGCTGAGCATTTCGATGCGGACCGGGTAATCGAGCATTCGCTGCCGGAAGGTTTCGAAATGTTGCTGCGCGAGGACGGTGGTCGGCGCGAGGATGGCCACTTGTTTGCCTTCCATGACCGCTTTGAAGGCGGCGCGAATCGCCACCTCCGTTTTTCCGAAACCGACGTCGCCGCAGATCAAGCGATCCATTGAACGCGGTTGCTCCATATCGCGTTTGGTCGCAGCGATCGCGGTGAGCTGGTCCGGCGTTTCGCGGTAGGGAAACGAATGTTCGAACTCGCTTTGCCACTTTGTTTCGGGGCCGAAGGCGTGGCCAAGCTGAGTTTCGCGCTCGGCCTGCACGGCCAGCATTTTTCCGGCATAGTCGAAGATGGAGGCGACCGCATTTTTCTTCGCCCGCGCCCATTTCACATCCGCGAGCGAACTGAGTGGCGGCGATTTCTTCCCGACACCGACATAGCGCGAAACGAGATACGCCTGCTCGAGCGGGACATAGAGTTTCGATTCATTTGCGAACTCCAGCGCGAGCACTTCCTGCATTCCGCCGCTTTGTGTGGGAACGCGCATCAGTTGCAGAAACCGTCCGACGCCGTGCTCGAGGTGAACGACGAGATCGTCTTCATTGAGTTCGCTGAAGTCGATCTGGGCGCGGTTGCGGTTGAGCTTTTCCGCGCGTTGCAACCGTCGCCGCCCGTGCGCCGTGTAGCGGCCAAAGAGTTCCGCTGCGGAAAGAACCACCAGGTTCCCGTCGGGAAACGCGAAGCCACGCGGGAGCGTTCCCTCGACGAGTTCGATGCCTTCGAGATCGCCCATGATTTCGCGGAAGCGCTCGATCTCGCCTTCGGTCTGGAAGTAAATGACGATGCGCGACCCGCTCGCGCGCCACTCTTTCAACCGCGCGGAAAACTGCGCGCGTTTTGCCTCCACCAGCATGAAATCGCCCACGGCGAAATCTCCGATCTCGCAGTCCTCGAACGCGCCGCGAAAATCCTCCGGCTCGTCGCTCCCTAGCCAGCCTTCCCCAATCAAGATGTCGGCGTCACCCGTTTCATCAGGCTCGATCCCGAGGCGAACGTGATCGGGCGCGATGTAATCCCGGACGGTTCCTGCTTGATCTTCGACGGCGCCGAGCAGGATCTCGACGTTCTGCAAATTCCGCACCGAAGTTTGCGTGTCGACGTCGAATTCACGCAACGATTCAACGTCATCACCGAAAAACTCCGCGCGAACCGGCCGCTGGGCCTGCCATGAAAACAAATCGAGTATCCCGCCGCGGACGGCGAACTGGCCACGCGTGGTAACTTGCGCGACGCGTTCGTAACCGGCAGCAACGAGTGCTTCGATCGTGCGCTCCATGGGCTCGCGTTTGCCGCGACGAAGCGCCAGAACCGCGGAGTTTAACGCGGCCGGATCAGGCGCCGCCTGACCAAGCGCTGCGCGGGTGGCAATGATTACATGAGGGGCTTTTTCGCGCTGAATTCGGTTCAGGAGCGCGAGCCGTTCCGCCGCGATTTCCGGATCGGGCAGAATATTCTCGACAGCGGCGAACTCCGCCTCCGGCAAGAAGAGAGCGTCGGGCAGCCAGTTGAGCAGACTCTCGTAAAGCAGTTCCTGCGACCGGACATTCGGACATAAGACCCAGAATGTTTTACAAATTTCTCCAGCGATCGCAGCGACGAGAAATGCCTGCGCCGGTTCGGTCACGTGCGAGAACGCGACGGGACGCACGCCCTTCTCGATGTCTCGCAGCTTTTGCGAGATCGGCTCCGCTTCGGCTACGACAGCGGGCAGGGGATGGCTCGAGGAATCTTCCACCGGCAATGTTTCGCCGGATCGAGGCGAACTTCAATGGCGCCAGCGCGCGCCCGGTTACATCCTGCGCCCGACGGCCTCGGCGACGGCACGCAGCCGCGGGACGAGATCGGCAAAAACGTCCGGGACGATCGCTTGTTCGCCATCGCTTTTGGCGAACTGGGGAGAGTCGTGCACCTCGATCATGATCGCGTCGGCTCCGGCGGCGACAGCCGCCAGCGACATCTGCGGCACGAAGTCCCGCAGACCAATTCCGTGCGTCGGATCCACCACCACCGGCAAATGCGTCTTCGATTTCAGAATGGGGACGGCGTTGAGATCGAGCGTGTAACGCGTGGCGTTTTCAAAGGTGCGAATGCCGCGTTCGCACAGGAGCACGTTCATGTTTCCTTCGCTCAAGATGTATTCGGCGCTCATGATCAGCTCGCCGATCGTCGCGCCAAAGCCGCGCTTGAGCAGGACCGGGAGGTGACTGCGGCCGACCTCCTTCAAGAGCGAAAAGTTCTGCATGTTGCGCGTGCCGATTTGCAGGCAATCGGCGTACTTCTCCACCATCGGCAGGTCTCGCGCGTCCATGATTTCGGTGATGACGGGCAAACCGGTTTCACGGCGCGCTTCCGCAAGGAAACGGAGGCCATCTTCCCGCAGGCCCTGAAAGCTGTAGGGTGAAGTGCGCGGTTTGAAGGCGCCACCGCGAAGAATGTCCGCGCCCAATTTTTTTACCGTGCACGCGATGGAGGAGATTTGCTCCTGGCTTTCCACGGAACACGGGCCGCAAATCAAAACCACGTTCTCGTCGCCGCCAATCTTCACTCCTCCCACCGCCACGGGTGAGGCCGCGCCCCGAAACTCGTAAGAGGCGAGTTTATATGGTTTCTCCACGGGAACGATCGCTTCCACCCCCGGCATGGCTGCGAGCGGCTTTTCACGAATACGATCTTCCGCGCCAATCACGCCAATGATGACACGGGAGGTGCCACGACTGATCTGAGCGTCGAGACCGAACTCGTGCACGCGCGCGACGACGCGCTCGATCTGTTCTTCTGTGGCGTTCGGTTGAGTGATGATGATCATGACGCGGTCGACGGGAACACGATCATGTCGCCAGTAAACGCGAAGTGCAAGCCGGGAGCCGCGAGGGTCCCCGCTCAGCCCTAGTGCGTAATCGTCACGGGTGTGCCGGTGGAAACGGACTTGAAGAAATTCTCCGCCATAAACTCAGGCATCCGAATGCAGCCGTGGGAAGCCGGATACCCGGGCAAATAGCCCGCGTGCATGCCGACACCGCCGACAATGCGCATGAAATAGGGCATTGGCGCGCCTTTGAAATGCGTGCCCGGCGGCTTGGGATCTTTGTCGACGTCGACATTTGGCACCACGACGTTATTGCCGGAGTCAACATAATCGCCGTATTTGGTCGAGACATGCGCTAGGTCTTTCTGGATGATGGAGAACGAACCGCTCGGGGTGGTTAGCCCTTCGCGGCCGGTGGAGAGTTGCGAAACGCCCACGAGCTGGCCGGCTTTGTAGAGATAGGCGCGCTGTTCGCTCAACTTGATCTTGATCGAAGGCTTCCCGGAAACGCCGTCGCCATCCCAATAGGAGACAGAATCTTGCGGGGCGGATGACGAAACTGGGTTGTTTCCGTAGACCCCGCCCATGTATTGCGATTGGGCGATGGCCGGGTTGTCTCCTTCGCAACCCGTCAGCACAAGAGCCAACACGCCCGTAAAAAATAGCGCTAACGAACGGAAGAATAAGTGAGACATAAAAGGAAAATTGGGAACGATGCTTCTAACGGTCATCGAGTCGAAAGTCAAGATGGCCAGCCGGCCCGCGGGGCGCGGAGTGGCGCAATTACGCATCACTTCAGTTGACGGTGCTGGCTTGTATTCTGCTTTTTCTAGCGGAGAATTGCGACCATTCGCCGCCTTCGCCACGCGCTCCATGCCCACTTACGAATATTCATGCGAGAAGTGCGGGAAGACCTTCGAGACTTTCCAATCGATGCGCGATGAGCCGCTCCGCGAATGTCCGAAGGAACTTTGCCGGCAAAAAAAATGGGGACACGGAAAAGTTAAACGGCTTCTCGGAACCGGCGCAGGGTTGATCTTCAAGGGATCAGGATTCTATATTACTGATTACCGCAGTAACTCTTACAAGGAAGGTGCGAAAAAGGATGCGCCAGCGGCTCCGGTTGCGAATGGTGAAAAATCATCCGGAGCGAAGGAGAGCGGCGGCAGCGCAACGGCTTCGGCGTCCGCGAAGGCGCCCGAAGCGAAACCGAAAGAGCAGTTGACCAAATGATCAAGTTAGTTTGTCCGGAATGTCAGCGCCAAAACGAGCCCGAGCGCATTTATTGCCACGATTGCGGTGCGCGGCTGGATCGGTCCGCCCTGGCAAAAGTCGCGCCCAAAGCGGAAGACGCGAAGGAAACGCAACGCCGGCTGCGGCGGCTGCTCGATCCAGGCCGCGTGAAGATTCGGCTGATGTTTTTCAGGATCAGCAAACTCATCCTCGGTGCATGCGCGCTGGCTATGCTCATTGAGATGCTCCGGCCCCCGATTGATCTTCCGGAGCGCGTGAAGAACGTTGAGTTGCAACAAATCAACCTCGATCTCGAAAATGCGATTACGAATCACAGCACCGCGCCACTGCAATATACCGAAGCGCAAGTGAACGCCTATCTCGTCAATGTGGCGAAAAGCAAACAGGCGGCCTTGAGCAAGTTTCTGCAATTCGAACGCGCTCTCGTCAACTTCCATGAGAGCGTTTGCCAAATTACCGCAGAGCGATCCTTACTGGGCTTTTCCGTTTTCCATGCCATTTCCTACAATGTCACACTGAAAAATGGGACGCTGACAGCTTCAAACAACGGGGGAAGCATCGGGCGGATGCCGATTCACCCGATGATGATGAAGTACGGCGATATCCTCTTCACCGACTTGTGGACGGCTTTGGACCAGGAGAAGAAATCGGTGTCGAAAATGGGCGCGATCGAGTTTCATCCGAAGACGGTGATACTGACCCCGAAGCAGTAGAGGCAGCGCCGGGCGTGCCGCCGCCCAAAGCCGCGCTCCCGCCAGGCGCGTAACTTCATATATCCTCGCGGGATTTACGCGAGACCCATCATCGCGAGCAATCGCTGGTCAATCTGGCCATCAACCCGGAGGCCATGCGCGCGTCCCTTTCTGATTAGACACCTCACGGCGCAGAAAATTTTAGGCTCCTTTCCCGCTCGCGTTTCAAGAGCGTGTTTGCGATTCTTCCCGCGTTCGCCCCATGATTCCTGTCTACCGCGCCAGTCTCACCGTGCTGTGCGTCCTTGCTTGTGCGGATGCAGTCGTTCCCGCACCGCCGGAACGCAGTGTCAGCACTTCGCGGCAATTCCTGGTCTATGGCACCGATGTTCGTTTGCGCGGTGCGATTTGCGATCTCGCGGAGAGGACGAAACGCGACGTTCTTCAGCTCATCGACCAGCGAGACGAGTGGACCACGCCGATCGTGGTTAACGCGCAGTATCCGCAGGCGAACTTGCCGGAAACGCCGCGAGCCGCTTTGAGTTTTGCCCAGACTGGTTTCGGCCTGAAGCTTCAACTCGATCTGACAATCGCTTCGGATGTGAGCCAGCCGGAAGTCAGGCGCGAACTCCTTCGCGCCATCCTTCTCGAAATGATGTATCGGCGCGAAACCAACCTGCCCGCGGGCACAGCCTATCTCCCGCCACCCGATTGGCTGCTCGATGGAATTCCGCCGCCGCGATCAGATTTCGACTGGGGAAGGTTGATCGACGTTCTAGGAGTGCCGGTGACCGCGCGCAAAATTCTTCCGCTCGGAGAATTCTTGCGGCCCCGAAAACTTTCGGAGCTCGATGCGCCTGGCCGTTCGCTCTACCGCGCATATTCATTCGCGCTCGTGGAGCTTCTCACTCATACTCCTGATGGGCACGGGCGCCTGGCCCGCTTCATCGCGGATCTTTCCTCCGCTTCGAATGATCCGATGGCCGATCTCGGAACCCATTTTCCGGAGCTGATCAATGCGAGCAGCGCGGAGAAGGCGTGGAGCTTGCGCGTCGCGCGGCTTGCGACCGGTCAGCCTTTCCAATTGCTCAGTGCGGAAGAAACGGAACAGAAGCTGGATGAACTCTTGGCCCTAAGAATTTCTGACGCTGGTCCGGAAAGAAAGTACCACCTGGACGAATTCCCGAAGTTCATTCGAAATGCGTCTTCAAAGTTGGCTCTCGCCCGCATCAGCCGGGATTTGAGCGTCCTCGCGACCCGCGCAAATCCGATTTGTCGGCCCATGATTTACGAGTATGAGAAAATTACAACGTTGCTGGCGCGTGGAAAAACGAACGGAGTCGCGGAGCGGCTGGCTCGCCTGAGTGCATCGCGGAACGGGATCGCCGCTCAAGTGCGCAAGATCGATGATTACATGAATTGGTTCGAGGCCACCAAGTCGCCTGGGCCGAGTGGAGCTTTCGCCGATTATATGAAAGCCGCCGAGTTGGCGGCTCAGCCGGAACAGAGAAGGCGCGATCCCATTTCAGTTTATCTCGACGTCCTTGAAGCGCAGTTTGAGAATTGATCGCCATGTACGAATCGCTTCCCAACACGATCGACTACGTCGAGATGCCTTCGAAGGATCTCACCGCCACGAAGGATTTCTTCACGCAACTTTTCGGATGGTCGTTCCAGGATTACGGCCCGGATTATTGCGCCTTCGATGACGGCCGCATGACAGGGGGTTTCTTCGCCTCCGAAAAAACAGGCAGTGTGGCGGCCGGCGCTCCGCTGATTGTCTTTTATCGCTCGGATCTTGAAAAGATCTGCGCCGAAGTCGCCCGGCTCGGTGGAAAAATTACGCGCGCAATTTTCGACTTCCCCGGCGGCCGGCGCTTTCACTTCGAAGCGCCCGGTGGTGGCGAGTTCGCGATCTGGTCGGAGTAGGTTGGGTGCCGCGTCTAGCTTGTTGATCCCGCAAAGCCGTCGATCTCAGCGAAGCAACCATGACGTTCTCCACGTAGCGACAATCAGCGGTAGACGCGATTCTACCCGAACGAAGATTTTCCGCACCGAGAGGCGATCCGGCTGTGCGTGTTTTTAGGACTTAAAAGCGCAGCAGAACTCATTTCAGCCCAAGGTTATTGAGATGCTTAAAAAAAATATCAAAAAAAACTCTACTTTTCTGGGAAACACATGTATATAGAGCCAGAGGCTCTCATATCTCTTGTGTATATAGAGCCTCTCATCTTACAAGCCCACGGCACGCAACGTAACTCACGTCTTGGTTGAAGGGCTTTTTTTCGTAACTTTCTAAACGGCCGTAAATTCGAGGATTAAGACTATGTTGAGGAAAATATTGAATTATTTCACGCTCCCGCTGCTTTTGCTTTTGAGCAACAGCTCTGGAAATTCTGCACCCCAATTGCCAGGGAAAAACCTGGAAGGGCAAACCGGAACTCTTGAGAGAATGATCGTCGCGAGCGGCAACGTTGCGATGGATCTCGATTTAAGTCGACTCAATGGCAGCGGCTCCGGGAAGCAAGAATCGAAACTGGACACATTGCGTTTCCAAGTGGGCCCCAATTCTTTTTTCACGATTCTTGTCTTTAACAATGTCTTGCGCGGTCCGGATCTGGGCTCGATGGGGCTCATACCGGGAAACACCGCAACTCTTCCTGGAGCGTTGCAAGCTTCCTTAAGCCAACTCGTCATCGAGAAACTCCCATCGGATGCATCCTTTGACCTCGTGGTGCGCGACGAGAAAACGGGCTTTGTCTTTTTCAACCTTGAAGGAAATCTTTATGATTACGATGCCGCGGCGCATTCGCTCAGCATCAAGGGCGGAAGGCTTCTGATTTCAGAAGAGTTTGCGAACAAGCTTGGGCGACCTGCGGATGCTGGTGTGATCGTTGGGGGAATCTCGATCGCGACGACCATGTATCCGATAGAAATCACCACAGTCGTCAATGGCACGGTCCAAGCCGCGATACTGCCACCTCGGGGCGACGGAGCTCCGAATGTTCCGACTTCTGTCCCGGGACCTGATGTCATCGTGGGAGATCTGCCTTCCATGGCACAATTTGGAAGTAGCGGAACCCAGGTTGGCCTTGGAGTGGGAACGACCTCCTGCAATAACGGAGACCAGGATCTGGATTGGTTTGCGTTGCCACAGACAGACCATCCGGTCATTCCGCAAAATCTATATCGAATGAGCGGTGGAGCGAGCAACAACGATCGCTTTGAACAAATTGGCCAATCGTGGCTAAAGCATGCCTTCACTGCATTGACAGAGAACGCCTGTGGCTTTGGCTGCAACGGGGTTGGGGGCTCTCATCTTGGGGTGGGATGTTCTGATCCGTACGGCGCGAGTTTAAATGCGGGTCAAACTGGCTTGGGTTCACGCGCCTGGGTGAATCCCTTTACCGGCGTCTTCCCATCGACTGCAAACAGCCACACAGGCCACACTCACACAGGCACATCGCACAGAATTCTTGTGGAAGGGAGCGACCTGAACACGACGATGAATGTGGGCGCGACGTATTACGCCGAAGCTCAATACGTAACTCCGCATGAGTACGCCTGGTGCCAGGCTCACGCTGGCCAATGCAACATGTACAACAACGCCTCCTACCGTCAGTTCAGCGTCACGGGCACGACGAGTTTCACCTTTTCGCCACTTGCAGCCACGGTACGAATGACCCCTGCCATCAATGCCTGGACTGGAGCGACCATTAATACGATCGAGCCCGTTCCGGGAACTGATGGCCGTGCGTTCATTGCCTACAAGGTGACGGGCCCGGTCGCTGGGGTTTGGCATTATGAGTACGCGATCAATAATCAGAATCTTGATCGCGGGATCCAGTCCTTCAGTGTGCCTCTTGGGGCCGGAATCACGGTGAGCAATCTGGGATTTCATGCCCCGCTCAATCCTCCCGGATTTGCAGCCGATGGAACACAAGGCGACGGGGGATTTAGCAACGTTGCCTGGACTTCGACTCAAACCGCCAGCGATCTGAGCTGGAGCTCGGAGACCTTTGCGCAGAACCAGAACGCGAACGCGCTGCGTTGGGGTACTCTGTATAATTTCCGTTTCGACTCCAACCGTCCGCCGCAGGCTGCGAATGCGACGATCGGCTTCTTCAAGACGGGGACGCCAATGATCGTTGGGATCCAGGCCCCTTCCCCGGATGGTGGTGGGACACCGACACCAACCCCAACTGGGACACCAACCCCAACCCCCACAGCTACACCTACGGCAACCCCAGCTGGAACACCGACACCGACCACAACGCCAACCGCCACCGCCACGGCTACACCAACAGCTACACCTGTACATACACCTACACCAACTGCCACGGCTACGGCTACACCAACTGCCACGGCTACAGTTGCACCCACGCCGACACCTTCACCAACCCCCACAGCCACGGCTACCGCTACAGCCACGGCTACCCCGACAGCGACGGCTACTCCGACAGCTACCGCTACAGCCACACCCACGGCTGCACCTTCGCCGACACCAACACCGACTCCAACTGCGACGCCGGCGTCGCAGGCGGTCAACCTCTCGACGCGCATGTTCGTGCAGACCGGTGATAACGTGGGCATTGGCGGCTTCATCATTACGGGAAGCACACCCAAGCATGTGCTTATTCGGGGGATCGGACCTTCGTTGACAGGTTTCGGTGTCCCCAATGCGCTGGCTGACCCAATGCTCGAGCTGCACGGTCCGGGCGCATTTGTCACCGTTATTAACGATAACTGGAGAGACACCCAGGAG
>DASVJK010000053.1:0-41856 GCA_036385955.1 Chthoniobacterales bacterium
GAACTGTTGAGCGAGATGGCGTTCATCAAATCTTCGCGGCTAGTCATCTCGATCACGAACGATTGTCGCGCCGGCATATCGAAGGCCATCGTGATGCCTCCGAGGATGGCGAGCACAATGATGTGCCACGGTTGCACCAGCTTGCTCCAGACGAGCGCGGCCATCGTGAGCGACAGGATCATCAAGCACGTCTGCGTAACGACAATGACGGAACGTTTCGGATAACGATCGGCCACCCAACCGCCCCAGGTGGCGAAGAAGAGCATTGGCGCGGAGGCGGCCGCGGCGACGAGACCGAGCAAGGCCTTCGATCCGGTGAGCTGATAGACGAGCCAGCCTTGCGCGGTCGTCGTCATCCAAGTGCCGGTGAACGAGATGAGCTGGCCGGAAAAGAAGAGGCGGAAATTCCGGTGCTTGAGCGCGGAGAAAGTTTTTCGGAGAGAGACTCCGCCGGTCGCCACGCGTCGCGGCCGGCCTGTCATGTCTTCCGGCACGTTCGCGGTGTGATGAGGATCGAGAGGAGAACTCATTGCATCGGGTGATCGGATAGTCGGGTGGTCGCGTGAAGTGAAGAGACGGAACATCGACAGGCGGGGCGACAACGGCAAGCGGTGCGCTTGCCCTACAATTCAAGCGACGGCGGCGCGGAAGTTAATACTCCCAAAGTGCGGAGGGCCGGATAAGAAGGCGGGCGGGATGTTTAGGATTTTTCTTTTGGTGCTAATTCCGTATGCGCTGGTGCTGTCGGTTTTCCTATGGCGTAAGGCACCGGTTCGTAGGACGGGAAAACCGGTGTCGCGCGGATGGGGAAACCGGTTGCGGGTCCTGATCATCGGAGCCACGGGCGGAACGGGCCGGCAACTGGTCGAGCAGGCGCTCGCTCAGGGCCACCAGGTCACGGCATTTGTCCGCGACCCCTCGAAGCTTCAGATCGAGCACGCGAATTTTCGGGTCGTAAAAGGCGATGTGCTTGATTACGCATCGGTGGAATCGGCGATGCGTGGGCAGAGCGCGGTGCTCTGCGCGCTTGGGCATAAACGCTTTTTTTACCCGAACAAGATTCAATCGAATGGGATGCGCAATATTCTGCGCGCGATGAAAGCCTGCGATGTGCCGCGGCTCATCTGCGAGACGGCTCTTGGAATCGGGAATAGCGTGGGACGCCTGGGATTGCCACACACGTTCTTCATCCTTCCATTGATCCTACCGTTCTACATGTGGGACAAATTGCGGCAGGAAGAACTGATCGTTGCGAGCGACCGGGATTGGGTAATCGTGCGCCCAGGCGTGCTGAAGAACGGAGACGCGCGCGGCAGTTATCGCCACGGTCCCAAAGTGGGCAATTATTTCTGGCCTGTCAGCGTCGCGCGCGCCGATGTCGCCGATTTTATGCTGAAGCAATTGACCGACGATGCGTACGTCGGAGCGGCCCCGGGCGTGGGCGGATGAGTCTCGGTCTGCGCTAAAGCGCTGGAGGCGCGACGGCTCACAGCCTGGCGTGAAGCGTAGCCTCTTTTTTCGAAACTGTTTCCAATCGAAAAAGCCCGGAAGTGGCGCGGGAGCAGCTTCGTTTTGAAGCATGCGGCCACCTGGAACGAACGCATTACGGCGCAGTCGAGCGACGTTGATTTGTTCAGCGCTCCTGGTTTTTCTCGTATTGCCCGATGCTCAGGCGAAGACGTCCGGGCATCGAAAGCGGACGGCATTCTCAGTGGCCTTGCAACCGTTCTCCCTAGTTCACTCAGTGGTCCACGCCGTGGCCGCGCCGGTCGTTTCCAAGGCGCCGCGCATTTTGCGAGCGGCCGCGACGGCGCCGATCAGAGCCGCATACTACTCGTCGCGAACAATCATACCCCCGGTGCCTCGCGCGCAGCGGGTCGACGATTACGAACAGGAGGATGAGGGTGACAGCCGTGCGCAGCCCATTCGGGTGGCATATCAAAGCGCGCGACGAATGCCAGCGACTGGGCTGGGGGCTGAATCCGGAGACGATTACGATCAAGAGCAAGATTATGAAGAGGAAGCGAACCCGCAGATCGAAAGGCGAGGAGATCGGCCCACGGTTGCGGGGAGTCGGGCCGTTTTGCGCAATGGGATCGCTTACGCGCCGTCGAGAGCGCCGCAAAATGTGAAGAATGCAATCTGGGCGGCGAATACGTTGCGCCGCAAACCTTACGTTTGGGGCGGGGGCCACGGCTCGTTTTACGATTACGGCTACGATTGTTCTGGCTCGGTTTCCTTCGCGCTCCATGGCGCAGGCCTGCTCGCAGCTCCGGCGCCATCGAGCGACCTCATCCGTTACGGCGAAAGCGGGCGCGGCCGATGGATTACGATTTACTCGCGACCGGGCCATACCTTTGCGGTCATTGCCGGCTTGCGCTTCGATACGACTGATTTGGGCCGCGGTGGGGATGTCGGCCCGCGTTGGTATGTGGAGGGGCGCGACACACGCAGTTACGTCGCGCGCCACCCAGCGGGGTTGTAAGAGCCGCGAGTCATCCACAGATTTCGCCGATTGATGAAAGTGGTCGATTTCTGAATCCAAATCGCCCTGGGACCGCATCTCATTCAAAAGAGATTTAATTCCTATGAACACCATCACGATCCGGCCCTTCGCGGCGGCGAAACTATTGACCTTTGCCGCTCTCGCGCTCGGGGGCTGCCACATCACGGGCATCAGAGGCAACGGCAACGTCACGACAGAAACTCGGACAGTCCCGGACTTCACCAGCGTCGAGGCGGACGGCGCATTCACCATTACCTGGTCGAACGCGCCCGCGGCACTCAAGATTACGACAGATCAAAACCTGCTCAGCCACATCGAGACGAGCGTGAGCGGCAGGAAGCTGCGGATTCATTCACGCGGGCAGCTCCGGCCGACGGAGGGAATAAAGGTGACCCTTTCCAGCTCGGGGATGAGCGGCGCGCGGTTGACGGGGGCGGTGCGTTTGACGGCCACGAAGCTCTCCGGCAAGGGATTCTACCTGGAGGGGACGGGAGCCACGCGAGTGGTCGTTGATGGAACGGTCAATGAGTTGATGGCAACCATGTCGGGCGCGAGCCGGCTCGAAGCCGAGTCGCTGCAAGCGGAAACAGTGGAGCTATCGATCTCCGGCGCCGGGAAAGCGGAGGTGGCCGCGAGCAAGATATTGAAGGTAGCGATTTCCGGAGCGGGCAAGGTGACCTACACTGGCAATCCCACAGTCGAGAAGCATATCAGCGGCGCGGGAAGCGTCAGACAACGGGACTAGGAAATTACGCTCGGCGCGGCACCGATTCGCCGTAACATTGGCTTTCAGCCTGTTTTGTCCAACGGGCTTTCCAGCCCGCTGCATTCCCTTCACAGACAAAATGTCTGCGTTACACCACAGGCGAGACGTAGCTATGTTACGTAGCATTGTGCGAAATTTTCTCCGTCTGCTTGTTGCTTTAACCAGCTGTTGCTCCTGCGCGCACCTTATGGCAGCCGAACCGGAAGCGACTCCGGGGGAATGGAAGTTGGTTTCGACGAGCGACAACGTCGCACTCTATCGTCGTTCGCGTCCGGGACCGGGACACTATGAGTCCAAGGCGATCGGCGAAATTACGGCGTCGACTGCGGTTGTTCACGCAGTCATCGATGATGTGGATTCATATTCACGGTTTATGCCTTACACAGTGGAATGCCGGGTATTGAAACGGGAGGGCGATTCGGTGCTCACCTACCAAAGACTCTCCGCGCCGCTCGTCAGTGATCGCGATTATACGCTGCGTGTTCGAACGACTTCAAAAACGGTCGAGGGAGGGACCACCTATCTCAGCCGATGGGAAACAGAGAATGCACTTGGTCCCGTGGAAAAACGGGGCGTCGTTCGGGTGAAATTGTGCGAAGGCGGTTGGTTGCTCGAGCCATTAGGTCCGAATGCGACGCGCGCGACTTACTCGGTTTATACCGACAGCGGAGGAATAATCCCTGCTTTCATCAAAAACACCGGAAGCCAGATCGGGATCCGAAAGATTTTCACGGCGATTCGCAAGCAAGTGCGGGATTCGACGTACGGTGCGGCGAAATAAATCAACGTCTTGCGTCGTCCAGCCGCCCTATCCCCCCATTTGCGATCGTGAACCTCCGCAGCGCCGTACGTGCGGATCGGCGGCTTTTTCTGTTCGTCCAGACGTTTCAGGTAAAAGTTGAGGATGTTCAACAAAATGATCAAGACGAAGAAGATTAACAAAATGCGCAGTTGCGACGTGACTTGACGGTTGGATCCGGTCTCCAAAGTGGCCTCCGCTGGCTTGTCCGGCGCGTGCCAGACCACAACCTCCTGGCCAACTGGATAGCGACTGAGAATGGCGTCCGTTTCTCTGGGCGGATACCCGCCCGCAAAAGAAATCCGTTGCCCGGTGAAGGGAGCGCCGTTGACGGAATAGGAATAAGTGACGCGCGGTTGTTTTCGAAACATCACTCTCGCACGCTTTGCGGTCGTGACCGTGCCGCTCACCGTGGGCCAGCCGGTGCTGGCTTTGGCCATTTGGATATTCTTCCACGCTTTCCAGAGAGCGAATGGGAAGACGATGAGAAAGATGAGCGAGAGCATGGTGTTGGAAGGCGGAGGGCGGAAGGATGAAGGCGGAAGTTACTTAGACGGCCCCTCGACGGCGAGTCTTAACTTTCTTGGTCATAGTTACGAAGATCGCGATCAGCTCGTTTGTTTCCTGCCGGAGCGGCGCAATCAATTGTGGTTTAACGACGCCTGAATCGGCAAGCAGCTCGAGCCATAAATCTGATTCATCGAGTTCCTGCTGCGCGCCTTCGAGTTTGCTGATGAAATCAAGATCCGATTTTGCGCGGCATGCCTCGCGATAATGTGCTGCAACCGAAGTTGCAGATCGGAGCAATTGTTTGCCCAGAACTTCTGCAACTGGATCTCGTCGCGGTAACGCGCGAAACAGGCGAATAACTCTCAGCGCGTATTTCTTCGTTCGCGCTCGCAAATCCTCTGGCGCGGTCATTCTGATTCCGCCTTCTGCCCTCCGCCTTCCGCCTTCAGGCTCCCGCCTTCCGCCTTCAGATGCCCCGCTTCCAGCATGCGCACGCGTTTGTCGAGATAGGGCAAACGAATCGTGAGCGTGAGGCCTTTGCCTTCGTTGCTTTCGATTGCCATTTCGCCGCCGTGTTCGCGGACGATGCGGCGCACGATCAACAGACCGAGCCCTGAGCCGGAGCTCTTTGTCGTGAAGTAAGGCTCAAAAACGCGGCTCAAGCTTTCCGCGGACATGCCGCCGCCGGTATCGGTAAAGCTGATGTTAACGTGCGTGGCGTCCATGTCGGTCCGGATGCGCAGAATGCCGCGGCGCTTCATCGCTTCGAAGCTGTTCTTGATCACGTTGTAGAAGACCTGCTTCATCTGGTCGCGATCGAGCTCGAGGAGCGGAAGATCGGAACGCAATTCCTGCTCGACCACGATGTCGCGATCCTCGATTTCCGGCGCAAAGAAGCGCACGGCTTCTTCAACGATCGCGTTGACGTTTTCCGGATGGAGCACGGGCTTCGATGGCCGGATCGCTTGTAAGAATTGCGTGACGATCGAATCGAGCCGTGTGATCTCCGCGCGGGAAATGGCGATCGCTTCCTGAAGCTCTTCCTTCACTTTCCCATCGAGCTTGCGCACTTTGCGCTCCATCAATTGCAAGTGGATGTGAAGTGAATTGAGCGGATTGCCGATCTCGTGCGCAACACCTGCGGCCAGAAGCGTGAGCGCATTGAACCGTTCCGACTCGATCGTCTTTTCGGTTGATCGCCGGCTCTCGGTGATGTCGCGCAAAATAATTGCGTGTCCCACAGACTCGGCGTGACTGTTCGCGCCATCTTTCGGTGTGCGTCGCTCGATCAGGAGCGGCACGATGTAGAAATTGAGAAAGCGATTTGCCGGATAGAAGATTTCCATGTCCCGGCTGATGGCGCCCTCCGATTGCGAGAGCGATTTCCAATCGAGCCCGCGCACGCGTTCGTCGAGGCGCTTGCCGATGGACTTTTCCGCTTCGAGCCCGAAGAGCTCGCACGCAGCGTCGTTCACGTAGGTAATGCGACCTTTTGCGTCGGTCACGATGATGCCTTCCTGGATTGCATTGAAGACCGTCTCGATCAGTCCCTTCTCCTGCGCGAGTTGGAGAAGGTAATTCTGGACATCCTCCGGACCGATGCGGCCGAGGCGCTCGATTAACTTGTCCAGGAAGCCGGATTTCATGACGCGCTCATTGTAGGACGGCGTCGCCGACGCCGCCAGAATGTTAGCGAGGCGTCGCGTCGCTCCCCTGCGGGGTCCGAAGCTCGTACTTATCGACCGTTTGCCAGTGACTCTGGCGGACGGAATAAAATGGAAAGCTGACAACCGTTTTCGCGGTCGCCCGATTCAAGCGCAAGAGCCGGTTGCCGCCGCGCGCGGGCTCGAGTTCATACGTCAGCTGGAAGGTCGTCACTCGCGCGATAATCCAAAACAACTGGCAGGGAGACTGGAGCGCTGCTTCTGCTTTCAAGACAGTGAAATCGGTCCGGCTAACCCACAGCCGGCCGGCGAGAAGACCGAAGAACCTTTCCTCGCGCGATTTCGTATTTTGCTTGGGCTTGGGCTCGAAGGCCAGGACGTAGGCGTTTTCTCCGGCGACGCTCTCATCTGGAAGGCGCTTCCAAAGATAACGTTCCCGCAGATTATGTTTCCGGACCGCTTCGACGGCGGATTCGGCCTGATTCTTTTCCGGCTCGATCTTGGTCTTCGGCTGCGGGGTCCCGGATGTTTTTGCCGGTGCCGGTTCTTCGACTCCTGCTTTGAAAAACGACAGCTTTCCTTCCATGCTCTCGCCCGTGTATTCCAACGGCCGGGTATCGCCGGGCCGAACGATTGAGTGCCAGGTTCCCTTCGCCACAACGTTGCCGGCGCCGTCCAGCTGATGCGTGGTGAGCGTTTGGTAATACTGCCACTTACGCAATGCGACCCGGCTGTTGTCGAATTGGGCCAGGGCAGCGTCGAAGATGGTCAATGCCGTAAGTTTGTCTTCCGGCTCCGCTGCGGCGGAAAATACCGGCAGTTCTGCCAGTAAAAAAGCCGCCAAGAAATGGATCGTAGGAAATCGGCGCATTGGATGGATCGGGGAAGCTGAATTTCCTAGATCGAACGTTTCAAATTGAGACCGAATCACCGGCTAAGCAATTTGCAATCCGGCTCCTTGGCCCTTGTTCAGTCTGACGCTATCGGCAATTATCCCATGTGCCCCTGGAGGACCTGAAATCGAGTCTTGCCGAGTTTGTCTCCTTCGCCCAACGGCTCGCGGGAGACGAAAAGAGTGAGGCGCAAACTTTTCTCGATCGTTTCTTTCGATCGCTCGGGCATCAAGGCGTTGTCGAAGCAGGCGCGACGTTTGAATTCCGCATCGCGAAGAAGCCGGGCTCAGCGCAACTTGAACTGATCCGAGGGGCGGGCGCGAAACCGAAAGGCGGCAAGAAATTCGCCGACCTGCTTTGGCCAGACCGCGTTCTGATCGAGATGAAATCACGGGGGGAGAAGCTCGAGAAATATTACGATCAGGCGTTCGATTACTGGAGCCATATCGTTCCTCACCGCCCGCCTTTCGTCATCCTCTGCAACTTCGACGAGTTCTGGATTTACGATTTCAACACGCAGCTTTTCGATCCGGTCGATCGCGTCGCGTTGCCCGAAGTGCCGGAGAACATAGCCTCGTTCAATTTCCTCCTGCCGGTTTGGAAGAAGCCGATCTTCAGCAACAACCGCGTTGAGGTCACCCGGAAGGCCGCGGACCAGATGGCGGCTGTGTTCCGCGAAATTGTCGAGCGCGGCGAAGATCGGGCACGCGCGCAACGGTTCATCTTGCAACTGCTCGTCTCGATGGTGGCCGAAGATATCGGCCTGCTTCCGCGCGAAATCGTCAGCGAGCTTCTCTACGAATGCGCCGAAAAGGGCGGGAGCTCGTACGACCTGATTGGTTCTTTGTTTCGGCAGATGGCATCGAGCGAACCCGCTCGGGCAGGTCGCTTCGAAGGCGTGAACTATTTCAACGGCGGCTTGTTCGAAATCGTCGATCCCATCGAGCTAAAGCGACCTGAGGCCTATCGGTTGCACGACGCCGCGCGCTATAACGATTGGGGCAGAGTCCGTCCCGAAATTTTCGGCACGCTTTTTCAGGACAGCATGGACAAGGAGGCGCGGCATGCCTTCGGCGCGCACTTCACGAGCGAATTCGACATCCGGAAAGTTGTCGGCCCCACGATCGTGCGTCCCTGGCGCGAGCGAATCGATGCCGCCGGAACGAACGTCGGCGGATTGCGCAAGGCGCTTGCCGATCTCCGCAAGTTCCGCGTGCTAGATCCGGCCTGCGGCTCAGGCAATTTCCTCTTCATCGCTTACCGCGAAATGAAGCGGCTCGAGCGCGATCTCCTCTTGCGTTTGCGCGAAGTGAGTAAACGCGAGCCGCTCGAGAGCGCGATATCTCTTCATCAATTGTTCGGCATCGACATCATCCCGTTTGCCGTCGAGCTGGCGAAAGTCACGTTGATGCTCGCGAAGGAACTGGAGCTGATTGAAGCGCAAAAGCTGGCGGAGACCGATCAACTTCTCATCGAGGAGAACCCCCTCCCTCTCGATAACCTCGATAAGAACATCCTCTGCGCCGACGCCCTTTTCACCGATTGGCCGAAAGCCGACGCGATCATTGGAAACCCGCCTTACCTCGGATCGAGATACCTCGCCCAAGAACATGGCTACGAGTACGCGCGGAAGATTCGAGCGCGGTTCCCGGGCGTGCCGAAAATGGCGGACTTCTGCACGCATTGGTTCCGCCTTGCACATGACGCACTACCCCTCGGCGGGCGAGCCGGCTTGGTGGGCACGAACACCATCCGCCAAAACGAAAGCCGCGAAGCAAGTCTCGATTACATCAGCGCAAATGACGGGACCATCATCGAAGCGATTTCGACGCAAGTATGGAGCGGCGACGCAGCCGTCCATGTCTCAATCGTGAACTGGTCAAAAGGCCAGCCCGGTAACCAGGGGAAACTCCATTCTCTCACATTTCAACGTGGCGACCGCGTCGACAGCCCTTGGGAGAGCTACGAACTGCCGCATATCAATTCCGCACTCTCCATCGGCACTGATGTCAGCAGCGCGATACCGTTGGCAGCGAACCGAGACTCGAAGAGCGTCTTTGTGGGGCAGTAC
This sequence comes from Chthoniobacterales bacterium, assembly GCA_036385955.1. Classification (GTDB taxonomy): domain Bacteria; phylum Verrucomicrobiota; class Verrucomicrobiia; order Chthoniobacterales; family UBA10450; genus AV80. The sequence continues at coordinate 9,210 of DASVJK010000053.1, forward strand.
CCGTTCAACGAAGGATTCATGCTCGACCCCGCTGAAGCGCAGGAGTGGATTGCGTCGGATTCCCGCCTGCGCGACGTGCTGTTTCCCTACATGATCGGACGTGATCTGGTCGAACTTGGACGCCCGAGCCGCTGGATCATCGACTTCGGCCAAAATGACGTGTTCTACGCCCGAAGCTATCCTCGCGCTTTCGCCCGCGTGGAGGAGCGTGTCATGCCGGATGTTCTCGCACGCGCGGAGCGAGAGAAAAAGGAAACTGGCAAAACGAGCACCCGTTGGACACGCGTCGCCGCTCGCTGGTGGCAGTTCAGAGATTACCAGCCCGGAACGATCGCTGCGATTCGGCGCGTCCCTCGTTACGTCGCAGTTTCTCGCGTAACCAAGCGCCCCATCTTTGAATTTGTCAGCAACGAAATTCATCCTGACAACGCTCTTGTGATCTTCCCGCTGGCCGACGATTACTCCTTCGGCGTGCTTCACAGCAGCCTGCATTTCGATTGGTTCAAGGCTCGCTGCTCTTCGCTGAAAGGGGATTTCCGCTACACATCCGACACCGTCTTCGACAGTTTCCCGTGGCCGCAGTCGCCGACCCGAAAGCAAATTGCTGCCATTGCTAAAGCGGCAGTCGAATTGCGCGCGTTGCGCCGCGAGACGATCCGCAAATTGAAATGCTCCTTGCGCGATCTTTACCGCACGCTCGAACAACCCGGCAATAATCCGTTGCGCGAGGCGCACGCACACCTCGACGACGCCGTTCGCTCCGCTTATAGCATGCCCGAAGACGCCGATTCGCTTGCCTTTCTCCTCAGGCTCAATCTCGCCTGTTCCGCAAAAGAAAAGATCGGCGAAAAAATCATACAGCCTGGTTTGCCTGTGCCGCCGGAAGAACAGCACGAATTTCTGACTGAAGATAAAATCGTCACCGCAAAGCATGGATAATGATGCGTGCGAAGAAAACACGACGCGCTAACACTCAACGGCGCGCACTGTGCCTCCACGGCAGGTTTATGCCGCCGGGCACGAACAGGAACGACGAAATAGATTCATTTACCGAGTTCGTCGAACTCTTCTGTGAAGCTCGCGACCTAAAATTGAAACGGCGACGGCGAGAGCTCCGTAATCGGAAGCGTGGTTTGAAAAAGCAGGCACCGTTGATTTCAAAGGTTGGCAAGATCTTGCAAGAACATCTCGCTGATGAAATAGATCAGGAGGAAACCGCGCGAAGAATCCGCAGGATCTGCCCAGACGACAAGACGGCTCGATCCCTGTTAGACTTCTTTAGCAGCCCTCCTAAGAAATCATTGCCTTCCGAGGCCCAGTTAATCAGAGAGAAAGCGAGGATCGATCGTTCGGAGCGAATACTGCGATCCTGGACGCAAGCAAGCCGACACATTGAAATTCTCGCAACCCACGCGAATACCGGCGATGCCGATGCGATCACAAATCTCGCCGAGCTCGGTCACCACGTTGTCCAGTTCTTGCTCGTGGCAAAACGTATCCACCCAGAGGTCGTCCGGAGCGTTTCCAAGTCTCAAGGACTCTGGCCCCTGCTTGTCTCGGCGAAATCATCTTGGGAAAAGGATGCGGCTCGGCAGCTAGAAGGGTTGGAGCTAGCAAGGAATTTGGAAATCCTTCAAGTGCGCTTTACTTCACTTCGAGGATCGGATGAAAATTATCCCCCGCGGCAATGGGCTAAGGCCGCCATCCGAACTCTCGAAGAAACTCGACGACGCGTAATGACGTACGGAGAATATCGAGAGGAGTTTCAACACATCATTTTTGCCGGAAAGGCCAAGCTTGCAGAAACTCCGCTGTGGGCGGGCGCTGCCTGTCGGCTGCCATTCCTGTCCACAGAGACCGTCCCCGCCTGGGCCAAGGTGATTCGGGATATGATTCGTCAAGAACTCCCGGACTTTCACACGCGTCCTGAATGGCAGAACCAACGCAACACCGCGACTCATAGCGGCCGAAATACAGCGGGTGAAATCCGCAATGCGATACTCGACGACATTATCAGCGCTTTGAAACGAATTGCGCCTCGCGCGATTCTGCCGAAATCCATATCCTGAATTTCAGCAGACGAGAAAAGGCAGGTGTGGGTTGCTGCTCTGCGTGAAGCTAACAACGGCTCCCACCGTATGCTGCGCTACACCGACATCGAAGAAGCGATTCGACTCGCCCGTTTGCATGGGATGAGCACGATTGAGATTGTTCGTGCGCTGAGCGGATCGGCGCCTCACGCGGAAGCGTTGAAGATTGCGAAAAAAGCGGCTCCGAAACTTGGTCTGTCGATCAAGGCGTTTATGGACCTTCGACGCAATCGATAGGTGCGTTCAAAGCGCCTTCAGCCGTTCAATTATTGCAGCGCTGAAGCCGTCGCGCGCGAGTTGATCGTAATCGACGCGGCCTTTTTCACGCAGCATTTTCCTTTTTGTCGCGCTGAGAAGGCGATCGGTCGCATCGGCAATAACGGTGTCGCTCTTCTTTCTTTTGGGTTTATGGGCGACCAAAGGCACGCTTGGATCGTAGCAGGAATAATTCTCGGCATCAACAACGGGGGGAGAGAATGGGAATCCAGCTTGGAAGTCGCGCGGCTCAATGACGCGTTTGCTCTACGTGATCGGGCTCGCCGGCCTGGCCGGTTTCGGCGGCGGCACGTTCCTTGAGCGCGGCTTTTCGGCTCAATTTCACGCGGCCCTTGTCGTCGATGCCGATGCATTTCACCCAGATCATTTCGCCCATCTTGGCGACGTCTTCCGTGCGGTTCACCCGGAAATCCGCCAGCTCGGAAATGTGGACGAGGCCGTCTTTTCCTGGAAACACTTCGACGAACGCGCCGAACTCTTTGATCGAGACGACGCGGCCGTGATAGGTCTGGCCGACTTCGATCTCGCGCGACATGCCGCTGATGATTTCCTTCGCGCGCGCCATGCTCTCGGGGCTCGTCGCATAGATGTGTACGGAGCCATCGTCTTCGATGTTAATCTCCGCGCCGGTTTCGGCGACGATGCCTTTGATCGTTTTGCCGCCGGGTCCGATGAGGGCGCCGATTTTCTCGGGATTGATTTTGATCGTCTCAATCCGCGGCGCGTATTTGCTCAGATCAGCACGCGGCTTCTCAATCGTGCTCGCCATCATCCCGAGGATCTTGGTGCGCGCTTCTTTGGCTCGGAATGTTGCTTCCGCCATGATCTTGTGGCTAACGCCCGGCAATTTCAGGTCGAGTTGGAACCCCGTGATGCCCGTTTCCGTGCCGCAAAGTTTGTAATCCATGTCGCCGAAATGATCTTCGGACCCAATGATGTCGGTGAGGAGTTCGTAGCGCTTCACTTCGCCGCCTTCGCCGAATTCTGAGACCAGGCCGACGGAAATTCCGGCAACGGGTGTCTTGATTGGCACACCGGCATCCATGAGCGCGAGCATTCCACCGCACACGCTCGCCATCGAAGTCGAGCCGTTCGATTCCATCACTTCACTCGAAATGCGGATCGCGTAACGGAAATTTTCCGAGCTCGGAACGACGGGTTCGAGAGAACGCTCCGCGAGTGCGCCGTGACCGATTTCACGACGGCTTGCGCCGCCCGTGCGGCCGGTCTCACCCACACTAAAAGGCGGGAAATTGTAGTGGAGCAGGAAGCTTTTCGAAGTCTCGCCGCCACCGTAAGCGTCGATTTTCTGCGCTTCTTCGATCGGCGCAAGCGTGACGAGCGCGAGCGCCTGCGTTTCGCCGCGCTGGAAGATCGCCGAACCATGCGCGCGCGGCAGGACGCCGACTTCACAGGTTATCGGACGCAGGTCCTGATAGCCGCGGCCATCCATGCGCTTCTGTTTGTCGAGCACGCTGATGCGAAACGCTTTTTTCTGCACGTAATCGAAAGCCTGCGAGATCGCGAACTTGTCCGATTCCGGATACTTCGCCAGCACCGCAGCTTTTACTTCTTCCTTCAAGGCGTTGACCGCTTTGCTGCGCTCAACTTTGCTTGGTTTGTAGAGCGCGCCTTCGATGCGATCGCCGGCGACATGGAAAGCCACTTCGAGGATGTCCTGGTTCACCGTCATCAACGGCATTTCGCGTTTCGGCTTGCCGACTTTCGCCGCGAGCTCCTTCTGAATCCGGATCATCTCGCGCGCGTGTCCGTGCGCGAAATCGAGCGCCTTCACGAACTCCTCTTCCGGCAGTTCCTGGGCGGCGCCTTCAATCATGATGACGCCGTTTTCCGTGCCGACGTAAACAAGATCGAGATCGCTATCCGCACGCTGGGTGTGGGTGGGGTTCGCGATGAACTGGCCGTCGACCCGGCCCACGCGCACGGCACCAATCGGACCGGCGAACGGTATGTCGGAAACGCTGAGCGCGGCGGACGCGCCGTTCATCGCGAGAATATCAGGATCGTTCTCTCCGTCGGCGCTGAGCAGGATCGAAATGATCTGCGTGTCGTAGAGATAACCCGCGGGGAAGAGCGGCCGGAGCGGCCGGTCCGTCATGCGCGAGGTGAGCGTTTCTTTTTCGGAAGGCCGGCCTTCCCGTTTGAAATATCCGCCGGGAAACTTGCCGACCGCCGCCGCTTTTTCGCGGTAATCGACCGTGAGCGGGAACCAGTCCTGCCCTTCCTTGATTTGTGTCGCGGAGACCGCGCTGACGAGCACCATGGTGTCGCCCGTGGAGACGATGACTGCGCCATCGGCGAGCTTGGCGATTTTGCCTGTTTCGATTGAGACCTGCGTGGACCCGATTTGGGCCGTGACCTTGTGTTGCATAACTGCTGCTTTCTGGAATTGGCGAATCCCAGGCCGATCACCCTGATTGTAGGTTTTAATCCGGCAGCTGCCGGACTAAAACCTCTAATCAAAGTGGAACGTCGGCCTGAGTGCCGGGTTTACTTTCTATTTAACGAATGGCGTTAACGGCGGAAAGGCGGACGAGACGGGAGCGCGGCTTGAGATCGCTTGCGGTTACTTCCGCAAGTTGAGTTTCTCGAGCAGGTTTTTATACCGGTCGGACTCCGACTTGCTCAGATAATCGAGCAAGCTCCGGCGCATCGCCACCATCTTGAGGAGGCCGCGGCGCGACGAATGATCTTTAGCGTGGCTCTTGAGGTGGTCGGTCAGCTGCGAGATCCGGCGGGTGAGGAGCGCAACTTGCACATCCGCGCTGCCGGTGTCTTTCTCGTGGAGCTGGAACTCCTTCATGTCCATCGTGTCACTGCTTTCTGCCATAAACGAGCCGGTATTGTAGGTGAAGAACGCGTATTGGCAAGGGCTGGATTGCGACCGTCGCACCTTCCCAAACATTCTTCGCGTGCCGGAGGCGATCGCCGGCAGTCCGTCGAGAATCCACACCCCAACACCCAGTTATTCCTTTAGCATGTTCTTGAGCGCGGCGGTCGATCCCCGCAGCGAAACTTTGTGCGTCTGCGCGATTTTTGCCCAGCTTTGCCCGCTGGCTTTCAAAGCCACGATCTGGTCGAAGCTTTTATGGGAAGCCATCGCCAGGGAGTGTGCCACATACACGTCGCCGTAGCTGAGGCCGGTGCGCGATTTTTCCAGTTCCAACGTCGAGGCCGCCACATCGGTGTTTATGATGATGATCCTCAACATGCGCGCTTTGTCCGCCTTCGCGGCGGCGTTGATGTCGGCGATCAGTTTGTTGATGGCCGCGGAATCGTCGGCCCGGGCAATGGCTGCCGAAAGCAACGTGATCATGAAGAGAATGAGCGCAGGCACCCTCATACAATTGTTCGATCACTAACAAAAAATCGACCGCAGCGCGAGCAACAGTGCGGAACACGCTGGCACAGCTCTTTTTTGATGCGAACTAGAGGACCCGCCTGCGATTAACCTCGCGCATTTCCAGCGGCCGATTCGCGAGCCTTGGTTTCACGCTTGCCGTCATACCAAAAATCCAGCTTGTCGCGCGATCGAACTCCCCGTTTTCCCCGGAGAATAATTCCCACCGACCGGCCCAAAACGTGCCGCGCGGAATGCATTCGCAACTTCCTTCCCGAGGTCACCACCGGATCGGCGAGCAAGCGGAAACGTCCGAGCTTCTTCAGAGCCTGCGTAAAATAAACCTCCTCGCCGGCGAAGTATTGCTCGTCGAAACCGCCGGCCCGGTCGAAGAGGCCGCGAGTGGTGAAGAGGAACGCCCCGGCGCCGAGGTTGGCGGCGAAATAGAGTTTGCAAAACAGGTAAACGAAAATCCTCGCCCACGGCGGAATCTCTTCATTGATCTCCATGCGCGCGCCCCCTCCCGCGCAACCGTCTCTCAGCGCCGTGAGCGCAGCTGACACATGCTGCGGCGCGATTCGCGTGTCCGCATCGACGAAAAACAGAATGTCGCCTCGAGCCTCGCGTGCGCCGGCGTTTCGCGCCGCTGCGATTTGCCTGCGGTGAATAGTCAGGACGCAAGCGCCACTGGCCGCGGCTATGGCTGCTGTGGCGTCTTTCGAGCCATCATTGACGACGATGATCTCGTACGGTTCCGAACTCGCGGCGGCCGCAGCGCGAATTGCCGAGAGCGTTGAAGGTAATTCATGCTCCTCATTATAAGCCGGGACAATAAACGAGAGCATGACGCGAGGCGCGCTGTTCTCGAAATGTCGCGTGCCTTAACCGATCAGATGAAACTTGCCGCAGATAAATAAGAGGACCAACGCGCCGATAATCGACATGATGAAACCGGCCGGGTGAAAGGACGATCCCGGCTCCGGCTTGGAAAACAGGCGCGCGACTAGTCCGCCGATAATCGAGCCGCCGATGCCGAGAAGCGTCGTCCACAGGAAACTCAGATGTTCGATGCCCATCGCGGCCCCCATGATTTTCTTTGCAATCCAACCGACGATGAAACCGACAATGATTGACCAGATGATGTGCAACATAAGTATTTATTTTCGGGAACGTTTCGAGACGCGGGCAAGAGTAGCACCCGTACAAGACGGAACGCCATACATTTCTACGGCGAGGTGCGGCGCGGCACTTAGGGCGCGGTGGCTTGCTGATCCAGCGCGAGATAATCGTCGCGCGGCGGACTGAAGGTATCGAGAACCATCGTGTCCTCGATGGTCTCGACGCCGTGCGGGACGTTACTCGCTAGATAAAATGATTCTCCGCCCTTCAGTTCATGCGGCACACCGGAAACGATCAGTTTCATCCGGCCTTCGAGAATGTGCACGATCTGCTCTTGCGAATGCTTGTGCTCGGGCATGCGGCTGCCGGCATCGAGCTTGGCAATCATCTGATACATCGAAGTTCCGTAGGTGATGGTGCGACGCCGGATACCCGGCGCGATGTCGATCCATGGGTGCTCGTTCACTGACTCGCTCACGAAGTTCTCCTAGCTGGGGCGATCAATCGGATCAACCGTGATGTGTTTGGATGCCGCAACCGGCGACGCCACTTCCATCTTCGACATCTCGATGCGCAGATAATTCAAAACGACCGGCGAGAGGATCATGCCGGGAACGCCCATGAGTTTTTCGCCGACGATCAACCCGAACAACGTCAGCCAAATCGGATTGCGAATGCGGGCGCCGATGATCTTGCTGTTCAAAAGATATTCCAGCTTGTGGATGACAATGAGGAAGACAAGCGCTCCGATGGCGACCTTCGGTGAAACAAGAAAGCCGATAAACACGATCACGGTGTTGCTCACGACGTTGCCGACAATCGGAACGAGCCCGCACAGGAACGTGAGCCCGATCATGACCGGCGCATACGGAAGTTGCACCACGGAGACGAAGATCGCAGTCAGGACGGTGTTCACGCAGGAGATCGTCATTTGCGCGCCGATCACGGTCGCGAAGCTGTGATAAAACTCCCGGAAACGCGCGCTGATCTCTTCGCAGCAAATGGAGTAAAGATTGTTTCGCACCGCGTGCGATTCGCGGAAGAGATCGAGCTGGCTGTTAAAGAAAAGACTGATCGCGGCGACAATGCCGATGATGACGAAGACCAGGAGCGTCGAAGCGTTGCGCGCAAAGTTCGCGACGTTCCCCAGGTAATGCGCCTCCTCTTTGATCGCATCCGTCGCCATTGTCTTCAGACTTTCGAAGTCCGTGAAGGGCAGATGGATTTCACGCGCCTCCGCCCAGGCGCTCGCGGCAGGAATGGAGTTATCGGCAATTTTCGGCAGGGCCGAGACAGCGGCGCGAATGAAATGTCCGGCCGTATAACCAATGCCTATGAGAATGAGAATGAAGACCGCGAGCGCGAGCCATTTATTGCGGATGAACCCACCCAGTTTCGTCAACACGAAATAGGAAAAGAGCAAAGCGAGGAGCGGTGCCCCTAGATGCAACAAGCCCATCAGGACCAGCGTGGCTGCCAGCACGGCATAAGAGAATCGGGTGGGTTTCGTCATCCTGACTCAAAGTGCGTTTCCGGACTTTATTGTCCAGTTAACTCTGCGTTTTGACCGTGGCCGTTTCTCTCGTCAACGCTTCGGATCGACGGGCATCGGCAATTCAAACCAGATCTCGACTTCGTAGCCGTCGGGATCGGTGAAGAACAGGTAAGGTTCGCCCGGGCAGAACTCGCCTTCGCCGCGTTTTCCCGTGCGCGGAGCCTTCTTCCAAGACCAGAGCATCGCGGTTTCCGGGAGTCTGCGCCTGAATGAAACCAGCGTCTCGATAGACCGGCTTTTCTTGCCGGCTGTGCGTCATCGAAGCGGCGGCTGCAGAGAACGGGGATCCACGCTTCGCGCCCCACGTGGAAAACGACCACGAAATCCACGGAGAAGTCGGCGCGCTTTACGGGCAGACCACCGGGCATCACTAATCGCGGTTGGGGCGGTTTTGATTATGGGGCGTCTGTCCCAAGAGGGCAAAGGCAAACGCGGCGGGCAGCGGGCTCCCAACTCGTCACTCGTCCCCCGGCTCATCCAAATATTGCGGGTACAACTTGCGGGCGCACTCGGGGCAAACGCTGTGACTGAACTGCGCTTCGGAATGCGCGGTGATATATTTCTCCATTAGCTCCCATTGGCCACGCTCGTTACGGATCTGCTTGCAAGCGGCACAGATCGGCAGCAGGCCCTCGAGGCGCTTGATCTGCGCCATCATCTCGAAAAGCTCGACATTCAACTTTTCCTGTGCACGCAGTTGCGTTCGCACGACCGATGCGATACCCGCCACGACAATACACGCCGCAAGCTCCATGAGCGCATTCCAGCCCGCGATACCCGGCGAGGAGTAGGGGTGGCCCGACGCGTAATCGGCCATGAACCACGTTCCCGCGGCGAGCAGCGCCATATATACCCCGCTGCGAAGGCCGACGTGCCACCCTATTAGCCAGACCGGAAGGAAATAAAAGGCGAAGACATGCAAATCATATCCAGTCGCATAGTCGAACCAACCGATCGCACCGAGAATGATCAGAGCCAACGCCCAGAAAAACACCGCCGTCTGGTGCCAGTAACGCTTCGGGCTCGGAGAATCGGCCACTGCGCGATCAAATACCGAAAGCGCTCCCCGGTCAATCCGCCAGCGCCGCTAATCTCCTGAGACGGAATGTGGGAGTTTCCTCAGCGCCGCGACGCCTCCCTTCGTCACTTATTGACGTAGAAACAGAAGCCCCCGCCGGATTTCTCCAGCAGGGGCTTCGCTTAACTAACCTGCTTGTTTATTTGGCGCAGCAGTGGCCAATCCAGCAGCAGCTTCCGCCGCTTTCACAGCAATCGGCCGAGCGCGAAGTCGCGTTCGCCGTGCCGATCAGCGCCATGGCTGCCAGGATCGCTAATAGGTACTTCATAAAGTCCTCCTGTTAACGTTTCGTTCTTTCTCGCTCGGGAATCCCAAGCGAGCCGGCGCCGTTAAACCGGCGAAGCGCGCGGTGGCGGAACAGGAGGGCGATCGGTGCGCACAATTTCGCGCGCACTTCTGGTCGAGAATTCTTCCTCCCCCGTCGGTGGAAAAATAAATGGTGCCGCCGGCGCAGCGAACAGGGCCAGGCTCACTCCGCAAGCGGCGCAACACTGCGGGTCCTGTTTTGGCTTCATTGGATGGCCCCCACAATCGTTAGGCGCGCTCTGTTTCTGCATGCTCGCACAGCAGCTCGATTTCTCCGGCTGCGGAGCCTCGCCCCGCATAGGCAACACAAGCACAGCCACCGAAACAATCAGCGCCAGGGACATCGCCGCTCGGAAAATCGCTCGCACCACGTCAGGATCCTACGCCTTTAACAATTCCGATTCAACGCCCATTCACCGAACGCGACGTCCCCTTAGGTGTCTTTCTTCATTGGATAGTCGACTCGCGAAAGCTTTCGGAGTTGGACCGCCTGCCCGTCGTAGGCTTGCGAAGGAGGGTTGGACGTTGGACGTTTCTCCTTTCAACCTTGATTCCCTAAAATGCCTCTTTCTTTTCTCATCCCTCTCCTTATCCTCTTCTCGCTCATCTTCCTGAGCAGCTGCGCTTCAACAACGACTACGACCGTTGGCGTTACCACCAACGAAGCCCCGCCACTTCACGAACTGGGTCGATAGGCTCTTCTTCATTGGACGCCTGCTCGCGAAAACTTTCGGAGTTCAACATTCGTCTCCCTCCCCTTCATCATTCGTCATTCGACGTTCGGCATTCCGATACACCAGATCCGCCGCCACGATATCTTCCACCGCGACGCCGACCGATTTGAACAGCGTGATCTCTTCGTCGGACTCCCGGCCATTTTTCGAGCCAGCCACTACTTCGCCGATCTCGGCGAAAATTTGGCCACCCGCGATGATGTCACCCGACTCCTTCATCGCCGCTTCACGCGACTCGACGTAAATGCGCGCTTTGCGCAGCGCATCGTCGTCCAGCTCGCGCCAGTTTGGTCGCGTCGCGCCCACCGCATTGATGTGCACTCCTGGCGACAACCATTCACCCATCAAGACTGGCGTCGTCGCGGCCGTTGCCACCACGATCACATCAGCGCCTCGCACCGCTTCCTCCGCCGATGCTGCCGCCGAGACATTGAACTGCCGTGCGAACTCGCTCGAGTTCCGCGGACTCCAAACCCGCACCTCGCGAAGTTCTCTCACGATCCGGAGCGCTTCCAGATGGCTCCGCGCCTGCACGCCCGAACCGAGAATGGCCAGCACTGAAGCATCAGCGCCCGCCAGCGCATCCGTGGCCACGGCGGACACCGCCGCCGTACGCATCTCCGTGATCACGCGCCCGTCCATCGTCACGAGTGGCTCACCTGTTTCCGGGCGAAAAAGGAGAATCATCGCATGATGCGTGTGCACCCCCGTGTTGTTCGGATAAAAGGTCACCAGCTTAGCCCCGAGCGCGCCGCCATACGCGGGCATCACCGCGAAGAAACCTTTATGTTCTGGTACAGGCAGAACCAGCCTCATCGGCTGCTGGACCTTGCCCGCGGAAAGATCGCTCAATGCGCCCGCCATCGCAGGAATGAGCTCCTCCATACGCAAGAGCGAGCGGACCGCCTCTTCATCGAGAAACATCACCGCAGTATAGCCCTGGGAAATGACGAATGACGAATGAAGGAAATTTCGCCATTCGCCAAGATGTCTGATAGACCGGAGACACCTATGACAACAACACGAATCATTCTGGCTGGCGTTCTCGGTGGAATCGCGATGTTTATCTGGACATCCATCGCGCACATGGCCCTTCCGTTGGGCCATGCCGGCATTCACAACCTTCCCAATGAAGAGAAGGTGCTCGCTTCGCTGCAAACCGGTCTCGGCGATAAATCCGCCCTTTATTTCTTCCCCGGATTAGGCGTGGGCGATAACCCAACCCGGGAACAGGAGAAGGAAGCCATGACACACTATGCTGAGAAGCTCGCCAGCAATCCTTCGGGCTTCCTCATGTATCATCCCACTGGGGCGCGGCCGCTCACCATGGGCAAATGGTTAACGATCGAGTTCGCCACCGAACTTCTCGAAGCAATCCTCGCCGTCTTCCTCCTGGCGCAGACACGCATCGCCTGTTTCGGCGGGCGCGTCGGCTTCGTCTTCGTCGCGGGAATCCTGGCCGCCATCGCGACTAACGTTTCCTACTGGAACTGGTACGGGTTCCCTTGCGTCTACATCGCCGCCTACATGTGTGTCCAGATCGTCGGCTTCCTCTGCATCGGCCTTGTTGCCGCGCTCATCTTACGAAAGAGCGCGCCCCCCGCCGCGGCTTGATCGTCTATCCGTCGCGCTCCCGGCGCTCCGTTTTCTCTTCCTTGCCCTCATTTGCTAACTCGCTAAATATCTTTTGGCGCTGTTAGCGCCAGGAGACAAGAATCGCCGCCGCGATCAGACAACCGATCAGATGATAACTCGCGTCGATCATCCAGACCTTCGTTGACTTCCCTTCCCACACGTGGACGACCGTTAACGTCGTGATGGAGAATCCGAGCGCGAGACCGGCGCCGAGTTTGAGCGCGTGCTGAAGGTCCCCGGTTCCCGTTCGGTGGAGGAGATACGCGATTGCTGCCGAAGCCACGAAGTTCGAGACAAAGGTTGCGAGCAGCATCCCGGCGAACTCACGTTTAGCCGGCGCGGAACCTGCGCCACGATGCCGCACCTGCTCCGCTCCCCAAATCCCGCCGAAGAGCAACGAATACCAGACAAAGCCCAGGACCCAGTAGGCCGCACCCGCGCAAAGAACAGCTAGCCAGTTCATGCCCGGATCGTGTCACCCCCGTCCCGCAGGACAAGCTTAATGCTGTAGTGGCCGGTCTATGACCGCCGACTCCCGCCGCTCGTCATTCGTCGCTCGCACTTCGCCATTCGTCGTTCTCATTGTCCCCAATCGCTAAAATCACTCACTCGCTAAATGTTTTCGCCGCGTCTATCGTCCGATCTCACCATGAATGCCTCTGAGAAGCCGCGCCAATCTGGAACTGCGATGATATCGTCCGAAGCGATTATCGGAATTGGCATCACCATCGCGGAGCTTGGCCTCTTGTGTCTCATGCTAGCCTTGGCAGAGCATCTTAGATCCGTTCCAAAAATCGCATTGGTTTGGCTCGCTCTCGGAGCCGTCCTGATGATTCTCGGCGGCTTCACCGCCGCATTCACCTGGTTCAAGGACCGTCGCCGGTAGCGAAAGTGAAAGGGGCTTCGCCTAATCGCTAACTCGCTAAATGACTCAACTTCCCCACGTCTTCGTGAACTGCGCGAAGTTTGGCAGCAGATCGGCCGCCGCGTGGATGATCATCACGGCGAAAAGATTTTTCGTTCGTGCCCAGACGATCCCGATGAATATCCCACCCATCGACAACACCACGATCGCATAAGCAATTGAATCCACCGGTGACGGAGTAGCCCCGATCGCTTCCTCCAACCCGGCGTGCCGCAGGATGAAGCCCGGCGCGTGCGCCAACCCGAAGAGCAGCGCCATCAGCGCCACACCCGTCACCTCCGATCGAAACCACGCCGCGAGCCGCGTCTGGAGCAGAGCGCGGAAAAGGAATTCCTCCACCAGGCCCGCCTCGATGAAGAGCCACGCGAAACAGAGTGGCAACCCGATCGCGAGCTGGCTCGCGTGAAATTCACCGCGCCGGATCGGCGCTGCGCCACCGCCCAGGAAGAATTGAAAGACGAGAATGGCGGCGCTGAGGACGAGCACCACCGGCAGATGATTGCCGGCCAGCGCACGCACGCCGGCAAACTGAAGTCCGAAATCCCGCCATCGATATCCAAAGACTACGCGAAAAAGAACGAAGGGAATGCGCGGTCCCCCAGACGAGATAAAGCGTGACGCCGATGAGGCAGGCCAAGAGTAACCCCATTTCGGCGGCATTTCGATGGACCGTCAGCGTCAGCGGACGCGCGCGGAGAGTCGTAATCCAGGCGAGCAGCGGAAACGCGAGCCCGAAAATGACCAGCTCAACGATCGCGTCCTCGGGCGCGAAGCTCTTGTTGCGCCAGAGGATGGCGAGGCTCACGCCGTAAGCCGCGATGCCAAGCAAGACCCAAAGGTTCCCGAAAATGTTGCGCAACGCTTTCAATCGCCCTCGCTATTCTGCCGGAAATTGCCGGACAACGGAAGCAGTGTCTTTCCCAAACTCGCTAAACTCCGACCAAAGTCGCGAGCACGCGAAAGCTTTCGGTGTCGCTAAATCACTGAATCGCCAGTTCGCTAAATAACTGCCTTTGCCAAAAGATCACGTAAAACATAGTATTACCTCATGACCAAAACGATTTCGAAGGTCGGCAATTCCCAAGGAATCATTTTTGATGCGGCGCTCATGGATCTCGCCCGCGTGAAAGTAGGCGATCAAGTCACTGTGACGGTGCATGAAGGGGGTTCAATTGTTTTGACGCCGATCCGGCCCACGATCGATCCGAAGAAGGCGGGCGCTGCCGCCGGGCGATTGATCAAGAAGAATTCGGCGCTCTTCAAGCGTTTGTCTTGAGCGAAGCGATTCGCCATCTCACTGTTGCTGCGGTCAAGGCGATTCACGCCGAGGTGTTGGCGGCGCATGGCGGGGCCGGCGGCATTCGCGACGAAACATTACTCGAATCCGCAGTGGCCGCGCCCCAGGCCACGATGATGGGGCAGCCGCTCATCTCGGATTCGATCGAGATCGCGGCGGCATATCTGTTTTACCTTTGCTGCAATCATGCCTTCATCGACTGCAACAAACGAACTGCGCTGGCCGCCTGCCTCGTATTTCTGGAGAGCAATGGCTTGCTGCCTGAGGTGAAGTTGCCGGCCCATGAATGGGAAAAGTTCGTGCTCGATGTGGCCGCGAGCAAAGTCGATCGCGATGCGACCACGCGGCGTTTGCGTAAATTGGTGAAACCATTTCGAAAACGCTGAACGCTGGCAGTGTGACCAGAAAGAGATCAAACTTCGGAGATTGATTATGCAAATTGGAATGATTGGCTTGGGCCGGATGGGCGCGAACATGGCGCGCCGCTTGACGCAGGGCGGGCATCAATGCGTCGTTTACGATCGCAACGCGGAGACCGTGGACGCACTCGCAAAGGAAGGCCCCACGGGCGCGCACTCGCTCGCGGACGTTGTCGAGAAACTCAGCGCACCTCGAGCTGTCTGGATCATGCTTCCATCGGGTGCCCCCACGGAAGAAACGGTCGTTGCACTTTCCAAACTGCTGACCGCGGGCGACGCGATCATCGACGGCGGCAATTCATTCTACAAAGACGACGTGCGTCGCAGCGCCATGCTCAGGCCTGCCGGCATACATTATCTTGATGCGGGGACAAGCGGCGGGGTTTGGGGTTTGGAGCGCGGTTACTGCATGATGATCGGGGGCGACCAATCCACTGCCCAGCGGCTCGACCCCATCTTCGCCACCCTGGCGCCAGGTGTGGGAGAAATCCCCAGGACTGCTGGCCGGGAACAGATGAAGAGCACCGCTGAGCAAGGCTATCTTTACTGTGGCGCATCTGGCGCCGGGCACTTTGTGAAGATGATTCATAATGGAATCGAATACGGCCTCATGCAGGCCTATGCCGAGGGGTTCGACATTCTGCGGGGAGCCAATTCGGATAACCTTCCCGCCGGACTTTCTTACGATCTGCACCTCGCCGACATCGCAGAGTTGTGGCGACGCGGAAGCGTGATCTCCTCCTGGCTGCTTGATCTCACTTCGATCGCCCTGGCGAGCGACGGCAAACTCGATGCCTATTCGGGCCACGTCGAAGATTCCGGGGAAGGCCGTTGGACCATTGCGGCCGCGCTCGAGGAAGGCGTATCCGCCGAGGTCCTTTCCACTGCGCTCTATACGCGTTTCCGCTCGCGTCAGGAGCACACCTTTGCCGAAAAGATCCTCTCCGCGATGCGCAAAGGATTCGGCGGTCACGTGGAGCGTCCACCCGCCGTCAAGATGAAACAGGGCCTTTAAACTTTGGCCCACACCACAAACGGACATTCTCTCTGCCACGGGCCATTCCCGCCGCAAAAACCACATATCGGATTTACGCCATAACTTCTGACCTCTGACTTGATCCGCCCTACCTTCGCGTGCCCAGCAGCGCAGCATTAATAGCTGAGAAGGATTTCCGCCATGTCGCCAGATTTCCCATACGCCCCGAGTCGATTTGAACTCGACGGCTTTAACCGGTCGAGTTTGAAACGAGGGCGCGCACCTCTCTCTTCAGCAGTTCGGAGTTGGCGCTACTGCGATAGACCTGCATTGAGTAGCCACGGCCGACAGATTTCCCGCCGCAGCTGAACATGGCGAACGCGTCGCAGCTTAAAGCGTTGTGTCAGCCAGGTTGGATTTGTATTTCGTAGTTCTGGGGTTGCACTCGCTATCCAGAATGCCGAGGAACGCGGCCCCTTGCGCCTTGGGGCTAGCTTCAAAGATGGGGCGATGGTTTCGGCTGGTAGTAGATAAGGAGCGGCCTACCGTCTCACACATCGGTAGCTGGAATGGGACGGCGAGCTACCTTCTTCTAGACTTACAGAGAAGCTTTACCGTGGCTGTTCTTAGTAACGATGAGAACACCGGGGTCGGCAGCTTGGCCGAAGAAATCCTGGCACTATTTACCGGCGACTAGGAAAGCTGCGAACACTTGATTCGCTTGCGCCCGCAAGCTCCCCCGTGCGGGTCGCCCATCTATGTCGCTCACTTCCCAGTGGCTCCATTCTCGCGGCCTTAAAGAGCTTTCCGCCAGACTACCACAAGAGCGCCGCTGAAACGACGAACCTTTGACCTGGTCGGTCCCGGAGGTGTCTCGCTGCCGCTGTGTCATTCGCAAAGCTAGTTTGCGCCGCAATCGAAACTCGACTTCGGCAAATATTTTCGCTACGAAGAGGCATGGCTACATCTCTACCTGATCGCTCTTCTTCCGAAGCGACTCATCGATCGCGTCCGCACCATTTCCGATTTCACATGCCTCACGGGCACCTGACCAATGTATTCGGAAACGATTGGTTCGCGCTAAAGGCCGAGTCTTTCGCGCGGTTTTTTGGCACACCCATCTTCCTCGTCGCGCAGACGGTGGTTGTGGCGATCTGGATCATCCTCAATGTCATCGGCTTCTTCCATTTCGACGTTTATCCCTTCATTCTGTTGAACCTGGCGTTCAGCCTTCAGGCCGCCTACGCAGCGCCGCTTATTCTTCTCGCGCAGACACGACAGTCGGACCGTGACAAGGCCCACGCCGACGCCGACGCACAACATCGCGAAGCCCTCGCGAACGCAAGCGCGGAGCGGCAGGCAGCGGTCGCACAGCAGACAGCTCAACTGCTGGAACTGATGCATCAGAACACGGAATTGACGGAGCTGACGAAGCAACTGGGTCAGCGCATTGAGATGCTCACAGCCGAGATGCATCGACGGATGATCCCGATGGAGTAGCAGTAAATCCCTTCGCGCGGGAAAACAATGGCATAGGAGGATTCGATTCTTGCGGCAATCGTCGCGCGAAAATTTCGGTCCCTTCGCCTTCAATCAAAGCGTGACAGCGCGTTCCCAGTCTGCAACTGCGTGTCGTCGGCGACCCGCTGGTGCTCCCAATGCGCTGTCTCCCTACGATGCTCGTAGCGCTGAATCACCGATTTCGCGAGAACCCCCGCGATTAGCCCAACAAGAACATACCAGTGAAGTGAAACATCCTTTTTCCTCCGTCGTTTTCCCGCAGAACGTCGCCGAGTATCTCCGACGGTTTGGCAATTAACCAGACCTTTTACGAAAGAGAAAGAGGACAGCCTGTGGGTTGGCGAAAGCGTCGTTTTGGAGCGAGTGCTCTAATCACGCGGGCCTCGTGGACGCCATACCGGCTCTTTTCCACGACATACTAAGCCGGTTGCTTCCTCGCTTGGTCAGCCGCGCAAATTTCGTGAGCCAGCCCGCGGGCTTCGTCTTCGAGTGAGCCGACACTGAAGTCCGCGCAGGTGCGGCGATCACATAGATATTCCTCCACGAATGATTCCAGCCCGCCACTGCGTTCGCATTGCGCGACGTGAACAAGTTGATGCAGGAGCAATTCGCGGTTCTGCCAGCAATCCGCCCGGATGATAATCCCGTGCCCGATGGCCACTCCGCCAGATGCGTCGGTTATGATTTGAGCGCGCTGCGCTGCCTCGGCCAGCTCCTCATCGTCGGGCAGCGGGATCCGATCGACTACCAGCACCCGCACCCGGGACGAATCATGAACGCCGCCTCGCTGCGCATCGGCGATCTGCCCAGGTGCAAGTGGGGCGCCGTGTTTGAGGATGAAGTCCTCCTGCGTTTTCGCCCACTGATAAGCGAGCGGCGCGAGGCGTTCGAATTTTTCCTGATCAATCATGCGGCGCGGGGGATTAGTGGCTAGCCTCACTCAAAGCAAATTGCATGCAAGATCGTGATGGCCACAGCATTATTCTGTAGCTGCGGTCGATCTTAATTGATTCCTGCAAGTCGCGTGAGGCTGATCGTCGTATTTGCTGGAAACGACATTCAGGCGTAGATTTAAAGATGAAAATCATTGGCATATTCGGTGTGGTGGTGACCGCGAGCATTGCTTTGCTGCAACCGGCGCAAGGTGGTTCCCGAGGAAGCGGACACTCTTCCTCTCCCGCTCACCACTATTCAGCGTCCGCCGGGCATTTTTCCAGCCGTCCCAGGAATTTTTCGGGTGGCAATGCGCGCTTTTATCGCTCATCCACGCGCTTCTCCTCGCAAGCGGCGTTTCGTAATAGAACCTCTGGTCCGCGGCTCGCGGTTAGTCGCAGCTCCGCTCTTCGTTCTCAAGGTTTCACTAATCGGGGCCGCGTCCTGGCGCGGTCCAGTCGAAACTGGGACCGGGGCCGCGACCACTTTTGGCATGGTCACCGGTGCCATTGGCACAACAACGCCTGGGTGATTTTTGACCTGGGGTTCTATCCCTGGGACTACGAATATGGCTACCCTTACGGCGCGTATTCCTATTATGACAGCGGCTATTACGACGATGGCTATGCTTCGAGTGAATACTCACAGGAGCCGTATCCGGCGCAATCCGAATATGACAGCGGCAATTCGGATTCCAGTGTGGGCCAGGTCCAGGCAGCATTGGCCAGGGAAGGATACTACCGTGGAGCGATCGATGGTAGCCTGGGCCCAGGGACTCGAAATGCTCTGAGACGGTACCAACGAAAGCATGGATTGGACGTCACTGGCCGGGTCGATCGACCGGTGATTGAAGCGCTGGGACTGCGGTAAACGTCTCGCCTTCAACCCAAGATGGAAGCGGATTCGCGCGGGCCAAGGATGCTCAGCGTGTAGGAGTTCTCCCGGGATCTTCGCCTAACCGAATGCGTGTTTAGCCAGTTCCCCGCAATCGCGAACGACTTGAAGAAGGAAAACGCGTAAGAGTGTGGTGATGAAGCACACCTTGCAGGTCCTCAATGACCTGGAGCCAGATCACGTCTTCGGTCGCTACGCGATCGGAGGAGCGATGGCTGCAACCTTCTACGTGGAGCCGCTGTTGACATTCGATCTCGCTGTCTTCGTTGTCCTGCCCAAGGACGGCGGCGGTTTGATCTCTCTGGCGCCAATCTGCGATGCGTTACGCGCTCGTGGCTATACGGAGGAAGGGGAATGTGTGCTGATCGTCGCAATTTGCTACCAGTTGTGATCGCAGTAGCATTCAGCGCCCCACACCTGAACTTGATCGTACGAGGAGGTAGAACAATGAGAATTCATTCGCTGAGAATTTTTGTATCGCTAGCCGTCGTCTGCAGCACAGTTCATACAGAAGAGAGCTGCGCCGCTGGTCCACAACCGAAGCGAGCATTCGTTTTCAGGAACGTTAGTTATTTCCATCGCTGGTCGAAGGACGATCAACACGAGTTCACGCCCGCAAAGCAGGAGGACCTCAACAAATGGTCCGACATGATAACGGTAAATGGGTATCCAAATGTCGGCGATGGTGAGCATCTGGCAGCGACGGCAAATGCCGTTCTTGAGAATTACAAGAGTCACCAGGCAAGGGTGCTCAAGACGCGTTCCGTCCCGCGAACGGCAGATCGCCCAGCGGAACATTTGATCGCGGTGGTGTTTACCCAGCCAGATTGCATTGAGGTCGCGTTTGCCCGATTCAAGCTGGTGGATGGGGAAGGATGCTCTGCCGTCTATTCGCATCGCATTTACGGGGAAAAAATAGGAGACCAGATGAGCGCCTGGTTAAGTGCCAACGGTCAGGAGATTGAAAAGGCGTTGATGGAATGGAGTTCCATGCCGTCGCCCATTTTACTCCGCCAGGAACTGCTCTGAACGGGGAGTTAGAGCGAACCTTTGCCGGTATTGGTGTCATCTATGTCGCTCGTTTGCCAGCGGCTCGATTGTGGTCGGTCAAAGCGTCCCCAATGCCTCTTGCATTCAGCTTGGAGTTGCTGGATGCCTCGATAGCAAGGAGAGTCATGCCAGCGCAACATCAACAACTGCGGGGAAGAGCTCGCCTACTTCGCCTTCTAATCGAAGCGTAACGCATCGCTCATGATCGTGGTCGGTCTCGCCGCGGTTGATGATGATGTAGGGAGCGCCCCGCTGCGCGGCCATCAGCGGAAATGAAGCGGCGGGATAGACTGACAAGGTGGAGCCCAGCGCTACCACGAGATCGGATTCCATCGCTGCCTCGCCCGCGCGCTCGAGCTCTTTCGGGTCAAGATTCTGGCCGAAGCTGATGGTGGCCGGTTTCAGGAATCCGCCACATTCGCACAAAGGCGGCCGGCGATTGAGCCGGAAGTATTCGAAATGCGGCTCCGGATCGCCGCGCCAGTGACAGCTCTGACATTCGACCAGTGCATTTGTGCCGTGGAGTTCGACAAGGCGTTCAGCACTGGTGCCGGCGACGCTATGCAGGCCGTCGATATTTTGTGTGATAACAGAGCGGAGTTTTCCCGCCTGTTCCAAGCGGACGATGGCACGGTGAACAGCGTTGGGCCCGGCGCTGCGGAAGGCATCTCTCCCTTCGAGCTTGTAATCCCAATGCTCGATTCGCGCCGCCTCCGAAGTCATGAAATCCTGAAAATAGACGGGCTGTCGTCGGGTCCACACTCCTTGCGGCCCACGGAAATCCGGAATGCCGCTGCCAGTCGAGATGCCGGCACCGGTGAAGATCAGCGCCTTCTTCGAAGCTCGGAGGTAATCGGCGAGGGTCACACTTCAATATCGCTGCCTTAACCGATTATGGCCACTTCGTCTCCGCTGTCTGGCCGATCGTCCGATTCTTTGGGGGGTGTAGAAATTCTCCGACTTGCGTGAAAGGCAGAATCTTTCGTTTAATTAGCGTATGCCAAACCCTGAAAGTCTTATTCCTTCGTCCCAGCCAGTGCACGCTCTTCTCGCTGCCAGGGCGTTATTCAAACCGAGCGTTTCAGAAGCGGAGTTTCTCAAGCGCTTTCCGTTGCCCTACAAGGTCCAGGCAGTAAATATTTACGATGCCCAGAAGAAGGGCTGGGTGACCGACAGAACATACTGGCAATTTCTTGGTCCGTTCCAGTACGTTTCTCCCATATGGGGAGCTATCGATATTCCCAGCGGTTTTTATACCGATTTCGCGAGCGTGCCCCCCAAACTACATTCCTTCATCGACGATGACTCACCGATCATCCTCTATCCATCGGCACCGCACGATTTCCTATTCACCAAACGAAAAAGCGATGGCGCTCGTGGTTGGCTGCCGAATGGCAAGCAACTTACTCTAACAGAAGTTAACCATGTCCTTACAGAAGCGATGGGGGCTTGCGGCGCGAACCAAATTACGCAGACTCTTGTTTTTGCTGCCGTGGAATTGGCAAACGAGGGCATTCGAGGCGAGTTCGCCTAAACACCGCAGCGATTTTTGGTCGGAGTCGAGTGATTCAGTGAATGGGGTACCGGACCAAGACATAACACGCGACGGACAAAAGCGTCCTGCTCGTTGCATTGCCTTGCCTTGGAGAGCTTGCTCCCGCTTCCTTCGCGATCCACAGTCTGGAGCGAACTAGAAACAGCAACAGGAAGCCTGGAACCACCATGACGCAAAGGCTTACGCCAACTTGTTCACTGAAGACGGGGACGTGGTGAATGTAGTGGGCTGGTGGTGGAAAGGGAAAGCGGAGATCGAGAGGAAGCTCACGGATGCCTACGCGTTCGTTTTTTCGGGAGAGCGTCCTGACCATAAGTGACATCCAGGTCAAGTTCCTCACCCCGGAGATCGCGGTAGCGCATGTTAAATGGACGATGGTTGGGGCCAAGACCCCCAAAAGGCATTCCCGAGCCGCAACAAGGAATTCAGATCCAGGTCCTGCAGAAGCAGGCGGGCAAATGGTTGATTTCCTCCTTCCGTGACGAGCAAAAACGTGCTGCTCCGCTGAACAATTACGATTCAGAGGCAACAACGCAGCTATGAAAACGATGATTGGATTGCTCTTCCTAATTGCGCTCGCGACGCCGGTGATCGGCCTCGCTCAAGCCCAGAGCGCGCCCGGTCCTACTTCACTTAAAATGACTAGCAGCGCGTTTCCCGACGCCGGTGAAAATTCCCAAAAAATATACGTGCGACAATTCCAATGTGAACCCGCCCCTGCGCATCGAAAATCTTCCCAAAGCTGTCAAGAGTCTCGCTCTGATCGTGGACGATCCCGATGCGTCCGGTCGGACCTGGACTCATTGGCTCCTTTGGAACATCGATCCAAAAGCAACTGAGATTCGCGAGAAGAGCGTGCCGCAAAATGCTGTCCAGGGGACGAGCGATTTCGGGGGCACCAGGTATGGCGGGCCATGCCCCCCTTCGGGTGTGCACCGATATTATTTCAAAGCTTACGCACTCGACACGACCCTTTCCCTGCCGAGCTCGGCGAAGAAGGCAGCGGTGGAAAAAGCGATGGCCGGCCACATCGTCGCGAAAGGAAGCTTGATGGGAACTTACTCGCGCGGGCACTGATGTCCTGGCCCGGCAACATCCATCCGAATCCAATACTACTTCTTTGCGTTCTGAACGCTGAGTTCCCAGCGATAACCATCGGGATCGCAGAACCAGAGCCCCATGTGCTTTGAGCCGGGCGCTTCCGGACCGATCTCGTCGCCTGGATCTTCGAGCTCCACCTTGTGCTTTTTGAGGTGCTCAAGCGCTTTCCGCAGCGCTGTCATGTTCGACAGATGGAATGACATGTGACCGAGCGTTTTCGGTGTGGGTTTGCCTTTATGCAGCGCGATCGTGACACTGTCGTTGCCGACCGCGACGCCGTCTTCGAACTCGAACTGCTTCTTCAGACCCAACGCGCGCTCGAACCATTTCGCGCTTTTCTTCGGATCGCGCACCGCGAGTCCGAAATGACCGACGACGCCTACGATAAATGGAGTCTTCATCGCAGCTACATTAGCGCGCCGGTCGAAGATCGGTTAAGAAAACTCAATGACGGATAAAATAAATTCCGGTGACGAACTGGGTTCGTCGCTCGATCCTTCGGCCGACGAGATCCGCCGGTGGGGCAACGCTGCCATCGAAGCAATGGCAAGTTATCTCGATTCGATCCGAGACCGGCGCGTTTATCCGAGTACGACCGCGCGGCAGATTCGAGAAAAATTGGATCGGGCCTTGCCGGATGAAGGGGTCGATTTCGACCGTCTGCTCGAGACTTTTAACGATGTCATCGTCGCGACGAGCCGGCATAACGGGCATCCGCGCATGTTCGGTTATGTGCAAGCGCCCGGCACGGCCATCGCAGCCATCGCCGATCTGCTGGCATCGACTTTGAATGCGAACCTGACTGCCTGGCGCTCGGCGCCGGCGGCGGTCGAGATCGAGCAGCTGACGATTGATTGGATCAAGCAGATCCTCGGTTTCAATGCGGACGCCGGCGGGCTGTTCGTGAGCGGCGGCTCGATGGCAAACTTCGCAGCGTTGGCGGCGGCGCGGCGAGCGAAAGCACCGGAGGAACTGTTGAACAAAGGCGCACAATCTTTGCCGCAAGCGATGCGCGTTTATATTTCCGAAGAAACCCACCATTCGGTCGCCAAAGCCGCGGCGCTGCTGGGTCTTGGACGCGACAACGTGCGCACGGTCGGCGTCGATGAGCGCTTTATGATTCGCATCGGCGATCTGGTTGCGAAGATCACGGAAGACCTGGAGGCCGGGCATCTGCCGTTTTGTGTGGTCGCAAACGCCGGCACGGTGATGACCGGCGCGTTCGACCCGCTCGCGCAAGTGAGTCAGGTGGCGCGACGATTCAATCTGTGGATGCACGTCGATGCCAGCTACGGCGGTTTCGCGGCGCTGGCGCATTCGGCGAGAGATCTGTTCGACGCCATGCCCGAAGCCGATTCCGTTGCGCTCGATCCGCACAAATGGCTCTACCTGCCGGTCGATTGCGGGTGTGTGTTGTATCGCGACGCGGCAGCGGCGCGCGCCACGTTCGCGCACGAGGCCGAGTACACGCGCGTGTTGGAGCAAGAGCCGGATGAAGCGTTCGCTTTCTGGGATTACGGCCCGGAGCTATCGCGCCGTTTCCGCGCGCTGAAGGTCTGGATGATGTTGAAAGGCGTCGGCTTGCGCGCGCTTGGTGAAGCGATTGAAAAGGATCTGGCCTGCGCCAGACATTTAGAAAGCCTGGTGCGGGTGAGCGAAGATTTCGAGATGCTCGCACCGGTCGAGCTTTCGATCTTCTGTTTCCGTTATGTGCCACCGCGACTCAAACGCGCCCTCGCCAGCGCGGATGAAGTGGAGCGTGTGCGCATCGACGAGCAACTGGATGCGTTGAACGAGCGTTTGCTCATCGAGCTGCAACAGGACGGCAGCTCTTACCTTTCGAACGCGCGCCTCCGCGGGCGGTTCAGTTTGCGCGGATGCGTGATGAACTACCGTACGACTCTGCGCGACATGGAAATTCTGCTGGAAGATTTGCGACGCGTGGCCGGAAGCCATTTACCGAGTTAGCGATTGAGTGATTTAGCGAATCAGCGCTGCCAGGCGAACCTCTTTGGCTCGAGGATCTCTTTGGCGGCGCGGTTGCCGGACTGGACGGCGCCGTTCATGAACCTGGAAAAATCGCCGCTGGTGTGCTCTCCACCGAAGATAAGGCGGCCACCCAGCTCCAGTTCTCCCGCGACTTCAAGTGGAGTCGTGTATTGGCCCACAAGGGGGCACGTGTAACTGCCACGGGTGAATTTGTATTCGGGCTAGTTCATCGAGGCGCGTTGGCCGTCGATTGCTCCAGTTCGACACCCATCGCCGAAAGAGTGACCTCAGTCGGCATGACGCCGGTGTCGGTGTAGCTGATGGTGAGGTGCTGGTTTTCTTTTGAGAAGGAAAGTGCGCCGGCGACGGCATTTAGCGTGGCGAGATCCTCTTTCCAGCCTGCTTCACGAAACTGCTTCCGCCAGGCTTCGGCAATCGCTTTAGCCTTGCCGTGGCCGACGGTAAACTTAATCTCGTCCGCCTTTTGCTCCACGCTCCTCGCATCGGCGGGCAACGTCACGGCGACTTTCGACAGAGGCTTGTTGGCTTCGGCCAACCGCTTCGTCTCTTCCGCCTTCTCAGCTTCAGCCTTTGCCCTGAGCGCAGGAGCCTCAGCTTTGATGAGCCGCTCAAGCTCGGCGATTTCAGCGGCGCTCTGATGCTTGAGCGAGACCGGGATCTTTCCGTGGCGTGCTGGGGACAGGGACAAGGTGAGCATGTCATGCGCGGCATTCCGGAAGATCATGACGTCGTTGTCGTCTATCTTGACGGTCGTATCGAGGGTGGCTTTCCATCCGGTCGTGGCCAGAGTTTTCCGGTAGAGGTCGGTGACGGTGTCCTTGTTCGCCGCGGTCTCAAAGCTGAGATCCTCCGTCTGGTCGGAATACCGCAGGTCCTCGGCATCCGGCGGGGCGGGCAGATCGGCGGACATCAGGTCGCCCGAGAAGGAGATCATGGTCTTTCCGCCCTGCGCTGGCGCCGAGCTAACCGTAACGCCAATCAGGATGGCGTTCTGCTTGAAGGAGGAGGAATCACCGGCCGTGCCGTACGGTTGCCAACCCTCCGCCACAACCAGCTTGTGACACGCCTCGGCAGTGGTCTCGACAGATGCGTCGGTCACGTACATGGCCGTCGTCCCGCCCACGTAGACTGGCTTCGTGCCGGGAGGCCGAGGCAGCTTGTCGAGGTTGACGTTGCCGTGGTTGTGAACGGCGACTTCGACGCTCCCCGCTTTGCCAATGGAGTAGGCCGACACGGAAACGATGAACCCGCTTTGGGCAAACGCGCTGCTGGCCGCCTGGTCGGTGACGGAGGCACCGGGCAATTCCTTCCATTTCTTCTCGAGGAGCTTCTTTTGTTGGAACTCAAAAGCCGTTTTCACATCGCTGGTGACCGGGTACGAGAGATCGGCGACGGTGCGCTGCCGGTGAGCAGTCGCTCCGGTCATCATGGGGAATGTGGAGAGATCGAGAATGCCGGCCGCTTGTTCGACGGTGGCCGGCCCTTTGAGCGATCCTTCCGTCGTGTCGGTGAGGGTGTTCCCCTTGGGCCCGCATCCGGAAATGCAAACGAGTGCACCTCCCAGCAAAGTCGCGAAATGTGGGAGAGACAAACCGGAGGATCCCCTGTTTTGATGTTTCATAGGTCTCGACCTTAGCAGCGACAAGTGATGCATGACCAGCGACGAGTTGTCAAAGGTCAGCAGACCCCACACCACGGGCGTCAGCCGGGTTTCACCTGGACATCTGGCCCCATGAAGGTCGCCGGCAGGGTGAACCATGCGACGATCACGAAAGATGTTGGCAGTGCAGTTTGCTCCCGGTCTAACGGACGCCAACTACCGTGGGCCTGACGTCAGCTAATTCCTTGTCTTAACAAATGTCGCGGTCGCAGTTCGCGTCAAAATCGGCGTCCCGCCTTTGCCGGTGATTGTGAAGTGATACGTCCCGCGGCGCGTGGAAGAGTTGACAGTTACCCTCAGCGTCGAAGAACTGCCCGAGGCCGGATTGGGAGTGAAACTCCCAGTTGCTCCAGAAGGAAGGCCGCTAATGGTGAAAGTGACTGGCGAACTGAATCCACCCGTGCGCGTAATCGTCACAGTATAGGTGGCGATTCCACCCGCGCGCGGAACAGTCACCGACGATGGACTGATCGAGAGTGAATAGTTAGGTACAGGTGTGGGAGTGGGTGTCGGAGTTGGCGTTGCTACCGGAGTAGGCGTCGGCGTTGCTACCGGAGTAGGCGTCGGGGTGGCCACCGGAGTAGGCGTCGGTGTGGCTACCGGAGTAGGTGTCGGCGTTGCTACCGGAGTAGGCGTCGGTGTGGCCGCCGGAGATGTCATTTTGAAGCTGCCGATACGCGTGCGCCAGTTGAACGTGGCCGTGGTGGAATAGTATTCACTGGTGAACCAGAAGGTGCTGTCGTCCACCGGATCAATGGTCAGCGAACTGTAATCGCCCCAGCGGTTGCCGGTGCCGCTCTGGCTGCCAACGCCATCGAACAGATGCGCCTCACCCTGAGCCAGAGTGTTCAATGGATCGGTCGCCAGCCGCGCCGCGTAGCGGAGTTGAGGATTGATTGTAGAACTCGAGGTGCTAAAGCCGATAGCGAGATTTCCTTGTCCGTCCATGGCCGCACTACCCATCCAGCGCCAGGTCGAGTCAGGCTGGTAGGTGCTTTCTTGATGCACGGTGACGGGTCCGACGGTGACGTTCCACAGCTCGAACCAGCGCAGCCCTGCCACGCCGCCCGCACTCACGCTATAGGTTCCTACGACTGACTCGCGGGTGCCAAAATTTCGGTAGGCCAGCCGGAACATCAGGCGGTCGCCGATACCGTCGAGGTTACTTGAGGCGGCGACCCCCTTCTGGGGCACGCAGGCGCGGGTAGTGGGACAGAGCGCCGTGTAGCCAGCAGCCGGGGGAGTAGCAAAGGTGGTAAAGGTGGAATTCGCCGGTGTGGTAAAGTCCACATGAAAGTGATACGTGGTGTAATTCTGAGAGGATGTCTGGCCCGGGAATCCGACAAAAGTGTTAGGGGCGCCGGCTGGAGGCAACGTCGGCCCGTCGAGATCCGCGGGCAAGAACGGGTCAACTGAGCCGCCCAAAGGTCCGACCGGGCTGATGAAGGTGGCCGGTAAGCCGGCCAGCATTTTTGCGCGGTTGAAAGCGAAGGCCTGGGGACCCAGATAAGCAGTCCCTGCGGCGTTGAACACGTTCATGCTCATATAGTAGCCGTCGGGCCAGACACTCAGGTGGGGATAGTCGAAAAAGTTGGTCCCAAGATGAAAACCGTAGCGGTTGTAAGTGCCGGTGGCGTCGGCCGTGGTGGAGACGGCTACGCACTCGTCGGTCACGGGGCCGCCGGTCGCGCCAGCGAACTGGCTGATGAGCCAGCGATCGGCCAGGTGATCATAGAGCATTACTGGATCGCCATGCCCGCTGGTCTCGCAAAGACCACCAAAGCCGGTCCAGACGGAAGCGATGCTCTTTGGTCCCAGGACCGAACTCCCAGTGGCTTTGTTGAAGACCTGATAACCCTCATTTACAATTTGCACGTATTGGGTTTGTCCCACGGCTCCATTGGTATCGGGCGGCGCGCAGTTGCAACCAACGCCGGGGAAAGGGATGCCGTCAAAGTTGAGGATGGTGGCGGGTAAGCTGGGCGCCACAAGGCCCAGCGCAGAGACGTGGCTACTTTGGATGACTGGGTCAGCGCTGTCTTTATGCCGGTAAGGCACCTTCGGGTTTTCGTTGGCCTCGCGCTCGCGTTCGTCCCTTCCATCTGCGTTGGTCGAAGAGGGCATATCGCGCATCGGCTGTGAGACGTCGTTGTGATACGAGGCGCCGACCTGGAGGGCATCGGGCCGTGATTGATCCGGCTTTGATGCCTGGGCCAGGGCAGGCGCGCCTGAGAAGAGGCCAAACGCGAGCAGCGCCAAGGAGGCGCAGGCCAGGCAAAGAACAAAGCCGATTAGAAGGCGCAAATTGAAGAAGGCTGATTGTGAGGCGGATTTTGTTTTCATAGGAGGATTTCTATTTGCTTACGCTGACGGGGAAGCAATTTTGACCTTGGGGAGGCTACCCGCGGCCGAACGGATGTCACGCGCTGTATAATTACAAAAATGCAAGGTTAGTGATCGTCCGGCACAGGACAACGGGCAGTGATTGGGCGCTGTCAAAAATAGCGGAAAGCACAAGCCGGCATTGCCGAGACCCTTTACCTCGACCATAGTCAAACCCACTATCACATCAGGCAGACGGCTGATCGGCCTGGCTCGAACTCTCCAGCGGCATGGTCCAGGTGAGTCCTGGCGGGACACAGACAGCCGATTCCCGATTCAACGCAGACAGAAATAGAAACCAACCAAACAATATGAAATCATCCAAACTTATCTTCACCGGCATCCTCTGCTCGCTCGGGTTCGGGCTTTCCGCGTATGGCGCCGATACCTACAAGGTCGATCCCGTTCATTCTTCTCTCGTCTTCAGCACGAAACATTTCGGGGTGACCGATTTTTACGGGCATTTCAACGAGATTACCGGCACCGTCGCATTCGATGCAGCCGATCCTTCGAAAAGCTCGGTGGAACTTACGGTGCCGGTAGAGAGCATCGACACTCACAACGACAAGCGCAATCAGCACCTCAAGAGCCCTGATTTTTTTAACGCGAAGCAATTCCCAACCCTCACCTTTAAGAGCACCAAGGTCGAAGGCACTGGCAACAGCTACAGGATCAGCGGCGATCTCACCATCCATGGTGTCACCAAGCCAATCACGATCGAGTTTAAAAAAGGCGCTGATGGCAAAGGCGGCCAGGGTGAAACCCGAGGCGGTGGCGAGACCCGGTTCACGATCAAGCGGAGCGATTATGACATGAAGTTCATGACCGGCCCTGTGGGCGACGACGTGAACATCATCGTGAGCCTTGAAGGCATTAAGCAATAAGGCGCGGCAACTCCCGCCTGTTTAACGTTTAGGCCGGATGTTTCTGCTTAAGCAGATTCTGCCCGCAGCCGTCATGGCGATGATGGTGGCTGCGGGCGTTTGCGGCTGTGCGCTCTACTGGGGAAAGGAGCGCGCGCGAGGCGCGCTCGGTCCCCTTGCCATTGGCCTCGCTTATTTGTCGGGGCATCTCGTGATCACGGGTTGGGTGCCTTTTCCGCCCGCGGACACGACCAACTGGCTGCCCTATTTTGCGCTGGCGGCAGCCGTTCTCGGCGCATTATGTGGAGTGCTGGCAATAAGGGCTTGGGCGCGCTTGCTCATCTTCGCCGTGGTTTCCGCGGGCGCGCTGCGGCTCTTGCTGAAGCCAAAGTTCCAATACGGCTGGTCGCTCGGAGAAGGCTGGTTGCGGGTGGCGTGTCTAGTGTGCGCCCTCGTGTTACTCGTCGTGATTCTGGATGCGCTCGCGCGGCGCACTGCGAAGGCCGTCGAGATGCCGGCATTCCTGCTGATTGTTTCCGCCGGAACTTCCGGCGGGTTGATGTTGTCGGGCAGCATGTTGCTGGGGCAATTTGCAGTCATCCTGGCAGCAGCTGTCCTCGGCACCCTGGTTTTCACCATCCGTAAGGTTAACCTGGGCCGAGGGATCGCGCCGGTGTTTTCGCTGCTTCTGGTTGCGCTGCTCCTGAGCGGTTATTTCTTTGCGGAGCTGCCGGCCACCAGTGCGGTGTTGATGGCCTTCGCTCCCGTTCTTGCACTAATCCCGATCCGAATGCTCGCGCTTCCCGCGTTCGGAGTTCGAGCCGTTTTGGTGTCCGTTCCAATTCTTGTCGCATTGGTCCTGGCGTTTCGCTCTTCTCCGCCTTTGAGTTACTGATAGGGCATCAGTGACGAGTAACGAGAGACAAGCGAGGAGCGATGGAGAGAGACTGGGTGGGTGAACTGGAACGGTGGTTACAGGATAGGTTTGCCGAATTGTGTGAAACAATCGGCCACCCGGTTCCGCTTTCCGGACTACGCATTAACCCGGCTCTCGGACTCGAGGAATCGGAGTATTTCCTGTTGGGTTTGGAAGCCGGACTATTCCAGCCTGACGAGGAAGGCTACGTGCAAAGCGAGTTACTTCCTGCTCCGAGCACCAGGAACACCAGGCAGACAATGTGCCAGATCTTCTGGCATGATCCTCCGCCTCCTCGTCTTTTTCGAGAATGCGTTTGTCAGCTCTCGACAGCTTCGTCTTTGATTATGAAACGCGGTTGGCTCAAGAGCCACATTCTGATGGAGCCCGACTTCAGAGACGACCGCGACATGTCTTATGGCATAGACATCCTGGTTAAGTCGCCGACAGGAGAAATCCTTGCCTGCGTCGAAGTAAAGCGCAGTGTGGCCGAGCTTCAGAAGCTCATCACAGATCTCCGAGCGTGCTGCAAGCGCGGAGCACATGCGAAAGACGACTGTGGCTTTCCGCAGAACCATCCAAATTATGAATTCTGCGCATTCTACAAACCAACGTATTTTTGGGCGGTCGCCCCTGATGCCGATGTCTGTTTTAGAATGAAATATGACGATGGTTCGATCGAGCTGGAGCAGCTGATATCGCTTCCACCTCGCAGCATGATCGAATCGCACTGATCTGCCCAGCAAAATGGTTGTCACGGGGCCCCTCGCTTCGGTAATATCGGGAATGAACATACGCAGTTTCTCCTGCCTTCTGATCGCTTTCAGCTTCGTCACGACGATCGCCCGCGGATCTGAATGGCAAACCGATTACGAACAGGCCCTGGCGAGCGCAAAGGCTGCAAAGAAATGTGTCTTGCTCGACTTCACTGGCTCCGACTGGTGTGGGCCGTGCATCGAGATGAAGAAGGTCGTTTTCTCCAAGGCGGCATTTCTGAACTTTGCGAAGATGAACCTGGTCCTCGTCGAGGTCGATTATCCCAAAGTCAAAGCACTTCCTGAGAATGTCACGAAACAGAACGAGCGTCTGCTGCGTCAGTACGGCATCGACAAGAGCGGATACCCCACGGTGATTCTACTTAACCCAGACGGAAAAATTTTGGGTCAATTGGAAGGCTATAGCGGCGAACGACCCGCGGACATCATCGCGTGGGTAGAGAAACTACGCAGTAAGTCATCCTGAGTCCCGCCGCGAAGATCAGGTTGCCGTCTCCATCTAGCTATGAAAGCGAACAAGGCATGAGATTACTTGGATTGCTCGTTGCCTTTTTCATTGCTCTTATTGGGCTAATGGGTGTTGTCGCGCCCGACCGTCTCGTGACGATTGGCCCATACTTTGTGACTCCTGTCGGAATCTACGTCGCCGCTGCTCTGCGGATCGGCATCGGACTCGTGCTTGCGCGGGTGGCGCCGGTCTCACGCGCGCCCAAGACCCTGCGCATTTTTGGAGTCATCGCCGTTATTGCAGGGGTAACGACGCTGTTTCTTGGGACCGAACGGGCGCAGGCTATCCTGGAATGGTGGTCGGTCCAGGGACCTGCGTTCATACGTTTGTGGGCCGGGCTCCCCCTGGTTCTGGGCGGTTTCATCGCGTATGCAGTCGCCCCAGGCCGCCGCGCTAACTGATCACAGGTTGCGACCATCATCCGCGCTTCGGTCCACGCGCGAGGCGTTGCCAGTTGTCTACTGGATCAAGTAATTAACGCCTCATCCCTATCCAGGAACAAGGCCAGCACGATTCAGCGAGGGCGACCATCGATCAGGTGCGCCCTCGCCGAAATGTTGTGCTCGGCGGCCTAGAGCCGCGAACCTGGCAGTTACGGAGTAGCTGACGGTGATGCTGCTGGAGAAGCAGACGGCGAGGCACTTGTGTCCGTCTTCTTCTTGGTCGAAGACTTCTTCGTGGTGGTGGTCGACTTCTTCGTGGCCGGC